>NZ_JBHMIY010000034.1:0-37223 GCF_042436595.1 Clostridium sp. MT-14 | reverse complement strand
ATTTTGTTCCATATATTCAGGATGCTTCTCAAATACTGGTCCTATGGATCCTAAAACTTCTTCTACTGTTTGTAGGAATTCAGGCTCATCCTTATCTCTTTTCCTCACCTTTTCCAATACCCTGCTAATATAATCCCTTGCCTCTTTTACCGTGTCAATATAATCTCTTATCTCTTTGTCTGACATGTTTTAAATATCCTCCTCATTAATTATCGTCATTTAATTTATCAGAACGCTTGCTGCTTAAAAATACATATTTTATTAAAATAGTTACATAGTGAATGCATCCATACATTAACGTTTAGCAAGATATATTCCAAATATGTATAAACTACAAAAATCATTTATACTACAGTATACAAATATATTCTTACATAGTTTCATAATTCATTTACGAATAGCTTTAATCCTATCATCATCTCCTCCCAACCAATGTATACAAATTTATTCATTTATAATTTAATATATTCATTTATGAATAGCTGTGGGTATACTTTTTTATCTTCCTCGCAGCTGTAGCCTGACTAATGCCCAATACTTGTCCTACTTTTACAGTCGTTTTATATTTTTCAAGGGCTTTCAAAATTAATTTTCCTTCATAATTATTCAATTGTTCTTTTAGAGAAACATTTTTAGTATTAGAATCTTTTTCATATTTATTTTTCACATTGTCTTCTAAAAATCTCTTGTTAATGATATCATCATCTGACAACAATAAAATCCTCTCAATAGTATTTTCCAGTTCTCTTATGTTACCCGGCCATTTGCAGTTAATCAGCATATCAACAGCTTCTGGATTAAAGCTTTTATTTAAACCATATTTTTCATTAATTTTTCTCACAAAATACGAAATCATATCCGGTATATCCTCTTTTCTCTCTCTAAGAGGTGGAATATTAATACTGACTACGTTTAATCTATAAAACAAATCTTCCCTAAATTTTTTTTCCTTGATTAATTTTCTTAAATCCTGGTTTGTTGCTGTTATAAGGCGAAAATTTACTTTAATAATTTTAGTTCCCCCTATTCTATTAAAAGTTTTATCCTGAATAACTTTAAGTAATTTCACTTGCAAATTTAAAGGAAGATCACCTATCTCATCCAAAAAAAGGGTTCCATTATCAGACAATTCTATCAACCCTAACTTTCCTTCTTTTCTAGCCCCTGTAAAAGCTCCTCCTTCATATCCAAATAGCTCAGACTCCAAAAGATGTTCTGGTATAGCACCACAATTTAGCTCTATAAACTGTCTTTTTGACCTTTTACTTAAACTATGAATTAACTTTGCAAAATAACTTTTTCCCACACCAGTTTCTCCAGTAATTAAAAAATTTACATCAAAATCTGCAACTTTAGTAATAAGATTAAATATCTTTTTCATCTCTTTATTTTTACCCATCATAAGATTAGGATTTATTCCTTTATCAACTAAATGCCTCAATTTTTTAGTATAAACTTTACCATTTCTTTCTAAAACTTCAAACTGTTTTTTTATCTCTACAAATGTTTGCACATAATAGGAAAAACAGACTACCTTTACTATACAGCCATTAGCATCCTTTATAGGAATAGCAGTAACTAAAATTTCATTATTTAACTTATTTTTTTGAAGCATTGTAATTTTTTGCTTTGTTCTTAAAACCTTTACAGCAGCTGAAGGATAAAACACACGTAATTTTTCCAACTCAAATACATTTCTCCCTAATAGATCCTGTTTTTTTATATCATAAAATTTCTCGAAAAAATTACTGATATTTAAAATAACACCCTCCCCGTCAGTTACAATAATGTCCTCATTATCATCTTCCACAAGATTCATCACATTATCACTTTTAGTTTTTATAGTTTCAATTAAAGACATGCTAATATCCTGAAGAATAGCTATTTCATAACCGTCTAATTTATCAAATGGTAAAAAATAAACAGATATTAAATTTTCATTTTCTCCAATTATATAAATATTTTTTAAGTATTCCGTAAACTCTTTCTTTGAAGAATACCTAAGTATATTTTTTAGATTTTTTTCAATAGATAAATTATCCTTCAGTATCCTACATGCTTTCTTATTAGGAATTATTCGCTGCTCCGTAACTTTATAAAGTACTGCCGGAATGGAACTCGAATCTATTGAATTATCCAATGTGAATCCCCCCATAATTGATCCTTTTATAAAGAATAAGTATTTATATGTACTTTTTTACATTTACTTTCAAAATATCTATAAATTATCTATTTTCTATCGTAATTCTATTATATCAGTATTCTTATATATTGAAATATAACCAATTTGGAAAACCAATTCTGTAATATCAAGGAAATTTATTTTTATGAGATGCGAAATGATTAAACTATAGAGATTTTTCATTATATTATATATTTTGCCCTCCAAATAGAGTGTACTATTATTTTAAGCAATTATTATGCCATTCCTGTAAATACTGCATTAAAATACCAGGTTTACTTAATATCTCAATATTATAATGTGAATTTCATTTTATGATTTAATAAATTTTAATAAAATTTATTCACAAATGAATATTCATTTTCATAAATGAATAGATTGATTAAATAATTGATTAAATATTTGTGGCTCATTCCCAATTCGCTGAAGGCAATAAAATTTTTATTCATAATTGAATTTTATTTTCTTAAGATATCAATTTTTCGTGATCTTAAATTCTTTAATTACTACAAAAGCCTAAATATTTAGACTTTTCCTTTTTTGGCATTCTTTTTGCTCATAAACATTAGTGAATGCATTCACATTTAAAATTTAACCATACTTATATTTCTCTTTTTTAGTAGACATTTTTATTACCTACAATAATTTCTTACCATCAGATGCAAAATTAAAAGTAAAAGTATATAAATTTTTAAGGAGAGTCTAAAAAATGAAATTATCAAATGAACTACCAAAAATTATCACTAAAACACTCCCTGGACCTAAGGGGCAGGCTATTATAGATAGAAGATCAGCTGCATGTGCAGCTGCAATCAAATGCGGTTATCCTGCTGTTATGTCTAGGGCAGAAGGTGCAATGTTCGAGGATCCAGATGGAAACAAGTTCCTTGACTGGGTTGGCGGGGTAGGAGTAACTAACCTTGGTTACAGTAATCCTGAAGTTATTGATGCTATCAAGAAACAAGCTGATAAATTTTGTCATGCAATGTTTAACATTACTACTCATGAAGGTTATGTTTCACTGGCAGAAAAACTAAATAAAATCGTGCCGGTAAAAGGTACTGTTAGAAATACCATGTTTATCAATAGCGGATCAGAAGCTGATGAAAACGCTGTAAAAATCGCTAAAGCTTTCACAAAAAGGCCAAACATAATAGTCTTTTCAGGTGCTTTCCACGGAAGAACAAACTATACAATGGCTATGACTGGTAAAAAAAGTTATGCTATTGCTCAGGGACCTTTCCCAGACGGCATATACAGAGTGGAATTCCCTTACCTCTATAGAAGACCAGAAGGAATGACAGAATCAGATGCCATCGATTACTATATAGGCAAATTAAAAAATGCACTTATCGAATTAACTCCAGCTGATTATTGTGCTGCTATAGTTGTTGAGCCAATACAAGGTGAAGGTGGGTTTGTTCCAGCTCCCATTGAATGGGTTAAAGAAGTTAGAAAAATATGTGACGAAAATGGGATAATGCTCATAGCTGATGAAGTTCAAAGCGGCTTCTCCAGATCGGGAAGAATGTTCGTTTCAGATTATTGGAAAGAAGCAGGTTGCGAACCAGATATCATCACAATGGCTAAATCAATAGCCTGCGGTGTTCCAATGAGTGCAATCACAGCTAGAAAGGAAATATTTGATGGAGTACCATCAGGTACAATAGGTGGTACTTATGGCGGAAACCCACTTGGTTGTGCAGCAGCATTAAAAGTTATCGAAATCATGGAAAGAGAAGATTTTCCAGGAAAAGCACTTAAAATAGGTTCCAAAATAACAGAAGGATATAACCAATGGAAAGAAAAATACGATGTAGTTGGAGATGTAAGAGGTATTGGTTCAATGATCGGCATTGAATTCGTAACTGACAAAAAATCTAAGACACCAAATCCAGCAATAGTTAGTGCAATAATTAGCGATGCAGCTAAAATGGGTTTGATACTTGAAAATGCAGGTACTTATGGAAATGTTATCAGACTATTAGCTCCGCTTTGTATGACTGACGAGCAGGTCAATGCAGGTCTTGAAATATTTGAAAAAGCTATTGTAAAGAATTTAGCTGTAAAATAATTAAAGTTGTAAGACCATATTGAATTATTCTTTATTACTCATTTTATAATAAATTTCCACCAGCTTTTAACTGGTGGCTTTTTCTTTTAATTCTAAAACACCATGTTATTAAAGATTCATATTTAGCAAATTAAAAAATTTTTAATCACCCCAAAAAATTTTTCTGCATAAATTGATAATATACTCATTTTATGCGGAGGTCATGTATGAACATTTTACTGACAAACCTACACTACATCTATATAATTTTTATTTTCATAATAATTATAGCCATGGCATTTAAACGAGACATATCACTTATATGCATAATTGGGATTTTCATATTGGGCATATTTGCAACAAATTCCATACCTAAATCCGTCATGGGGATTTTTAACAGTTTTGTCTATGCTACTAAAGAGCTTATGCCTACGATTTTTATAATATCTATAATAACCGCTATGAGCAACGTTATGGTTGTCGTTGGAATAAATAAAGAACTGGTATCTCCCTTTAAAAAAATAATGAAATCCTATTGGATGTGCTATTGGATTATAGGCATCATCATGATGGCCCTGTCCTGGTTTTTCTGGCCATCTCCTGCTGTAGCCTTAATAGGAGCATTATTCTTACCTATAGCTAAAAAAGTAGGTCTTCCGCCTATAGGTGCTGCAGTAGCCATGAACTTATTTGGCCATGGTATAGCTCTGTCCAGTGATTTCATAATACAAGCAGCTCCAAAACTCACAGCTGATGCGGCAGGAATAAAAGTTTCCAGTGTTATATCTGCAAGTATACCTTTAACCATAATAATGGGAGCAGTCACTACAATCACAGCTTTTTATATGCTGAGAAGAGATATGAAAAATGGAAATATAGACATGAGCTTTCAAAAAGAAGAAATGATAATGGAAAGAGAAAAAAACACTATTGTCATACCACGTTTTTTGAGAAAATTACTGACCATATTGACAATAGCTATATTTCTGTCGGATATAGTACTTATGTATATATTCAAACTTCAGGGAGGAGATGCAACAGCTTTAATAGGTGGAACTGCTGTGTTCATTTTGAGCTTGATTTCAATTATAGCTTACCGTAAAAGATGTCTCGAAAAAATCACCTCTCATATTGTAGACGGCCTTATATTCGGATTCAAAATATTTGGTATAGTCATTCCTATAGCAGCCTTTTTTTACCTCGGAGATTCAGCTTTCACTGAAATATTTGGAAAGGTACTTCCTGCATCCTCTAACGGCATTGTCAATGACCTGGGAGTAGCTTTCTCAAATATAGCGCCTGCCAATCCTCTTCTGGCATCTGGTACTTTAACTGCGGTTGGTGCTATAACGGGACTGGACGGTTCAGGGTTTTCAGGTATACCACTAGTAGGATCTATAGCAAAATTATTTTCCACAGCAATAGGAGGCGGTGTATCTACATTGACAGCTATGGGCCAAATAGCAGGTATATGGGTTGGAGGCGGAACTATAATTCCCTGGGCTGTAATACCTGTTGCAGCTATATGTAAGGTAAATCCCTTTGAACTTGCCAAAAGAAATCTAATACCAGTTATAATAGGCTTAGTGGTAACTACTATATTTGCATCATTTTTAATATGAATATAAAATTTTTAAGTTGACTTATTGAAGGTTAGATGATATAATTTAATACTGCATCAGTTTGTTGCTGTATGCAGTATTAGAGCAATATATCTTATAACCTGGGGGCGCAATGGTTTCGACGGGGATGAGATGTGTTTGAGAAGCGAGTCGAGGGAACCTGTGGACCCGCGTTAAAAAACTATGGGATTAAATTTAAACGCAAATAATAACGAAAATTTAGCTTTAGCAGCATAGTCTGCTAGCCGTCAGCCTGGATTTCCCGCGCTCCAGTGTCTGGCGCCGACAGCGGGGTACCGAGTCCAGCAAAGCTTTGACCTGGAAACGGAAATTATGAAGCTACTGAATTCAGAAGCCTGTCCTTAAGCGTCTGAAGGAGGGAATGTCAAACTAGGGACTGCACTCGGAGATGCTCAAATGTTTCCATTTTCGGACAGGAGTTCGATTCTCCTCGCCTCCACCATACATATCAATATCTAAAAACTATTTGACATACATTTTTTCGCCATACTACTAAAAATGTTTAAAATTTTTCTCTTTATTAGGACAAGAATATAAAAAATTAATCTCTTTAAATTTTATCTGAATTTAAATATTTGAAATAACTTATTCAAAAATCCTTTATTGGCATTATCCATTTCTACTTGGTATTGAGTATAATACGCATCCTTTATAACTTTTTTAAAACCTTTAACTTCCTTTATTAAATGTTCACTATTAGTTAAACATGATTGAAAAAATCCATTAAAATTATCTTGTAAATTAAGTTTTAATTCGTCATTTTTACTATCAATTTTTTTAGATATAAATTTTGTCATCTTGTCAATAAACTGGTTGTGTAAATCTAAGTTAATTTCATCAATTTTATCAAATTTAGAATTTAGATATTCTTTAATTTCCTCAAATAAATCCTGTTTGAATTTATCAAGGCTTTTATTTTGAGCCTCAATAATTGCTGAGGTAATATTTTTAATATATAATAAATTGACCTTTTGTATATCATCATTTAACTGAATTTTAAAATTATCAAATTGAATTCGTTGTTCTTCTTTAATTGAATCAATAAGTTCTTCAACAGATAATAAATTACTTCCTGGATGCTGAACTTCATTATCATTCAAAGGTAATTTGCTATAATAATCTTGAATTTCTTTAAGAGACATGCCCCTATTTTTTAATTTTATCAAAAACTCTAATTTATCGATATCAGCATCAGTATAACGCAATTCTTTATCTACTATTTGAATTTTTAGAAGATCGTCAAATATATTTGTATAATATTTTATGTTATTAATATTTTCATTCAACAGATTAGCAACCTGATCAATAGAATAGTACAGTATTTCGCCTCTTTTCTTATTTTGAATTCTATGATCAACTTTTTGTGTATCTATATATTTATCTTTATTATCCATAATAATTAATCCCCCTTTTTCTTTTTTCGAGCAACTAGAAGATAAGCTTAAGTAAAAAATATTATTAGTTTAAAAAATATAATGTTACTCTGACTTTTTTCGATAATATATATATAAAATATACTAAGGGTGATTAATTATGGAAAAAGGCAAAATGTTATTGGTTTCACTAGGTCAAGGTGCTGGGAACATTGTAGATGGATTACTAAACAGGAATCCAAGATACAATGGATTATTTATAAATAGCAGTTTATTTGATATTAAACCATTAAAAAATGCAGATATGACAAAAAATGTATATTTGTACCCAGGAACAGATGGTTCAGGAAGAGACAGATCTAAATCCAAAGAAATGATAAAAGATAATGCTAATGCTATAGGAACATTATTGAGCAAATACCCTTTGACAGAAGTGGTTGTAGTACTTACAACTATGGCTGGAGGGACAGGTTCTGGGGCAATAAAAACCTTTGTACAAATAGTAAAAAAAGTGTTACCAAATTCTAAAATAAATGTAGTGGCTATTTTACCCAGTTTAAAAGAAGACGAGTTAGCATTTAAAAATACACTGGAATGTTGGAATGATATAAATAGTATAATGGATTTAATAAATGACGTTAAATTTGTAGATAATAATAAAAGGAACACGTATAAAGAAATTAATAATGAAGTAATTGAAAGCTTGGATCTGGCATATAACATAATAGGTATCCATGCCTATGGTACCATTGATAATAAAGATTCATTCAAAATAAATACAGCAGATGGGTCAGGACTTATTTTAAAATTGTACGATGGGTTAAAAGATGTTAAAACTGCTGTTGATCTGGCAATAAAAAATAGTGTGTTTGTTCAACCAGATGTATATGATTGTGATTATTTGGGGATCAATTTAAAAATTGACGGGTATGATCCATATGAAGTGACTAAATTATTTGAAGTTTATAGAAGTACATATATAACATATAATAAGAAAAATAATATAGTAATTCTTGGAGGATGTGAAACTCCTACAGAATCAATAAATTTAATAAAGATGGCTTTAGAGGATAAAAATAAAAGAAAATTATCAAGAAATAAAAAAAGAAGTGTTATTATTGATCTAGATACAGATAGTAAAGAAAAGGAAGATGAATTAGATGTACTCAATAATAACGAACTTAGTAATTTATTGGAAGATAATTATGATTTCTAGATCTATTATTCATTGATTTCAAGGAGGTTTGAAAATATGAAATTATTTATAGATACTGCCAACGTAGATGAAATACGAAAGGCCAATGAAATGGGTGTAATCTGTGGGGTTACTACAAATCCTTCTTTAATTGCAAGGGAAGGTAGAAATTTCAGGGAAGTTGTAAAAGAAATAACCACCATAATAGATGGTCCCATAAGTGCAGAAGTTATAAGTCTCGAGGCTGATAAAATGGTAGAAGAAGCTAAAGAATTAGCTAAAATACACAGGAATATAGTAGTAAAAATTCCCATGACCTCTGAAGGTTTAAAAGCTGTAAAGATTCTTTCAAAAATCGATATAAAGACCAACATAACATTGGTTTTCTCTGCCTGCCAGGCATTACTTGCTGCAAGGGCCGGTGCAACTTACGTAAGTCCTTTCTTGGGCAGATTAGATGACATTGGAATAAACGGAATTGAACTCATAGAAGAGATAGTTCCCATATTTAAGCTTCACAATATCACCACAAAAATTATCTCAGCCAGCATAAGAGGACCTCTCCATGTTATAAATGCTGCAAAAGCAGGATCAGACATTGCAACAATTCCCTATAAAGTTTTAATGCAAATGATTAAACATCCTCTAACTGATATAGGAATTCAAAGATTTTTAGACGACTGGAAAACCGTACCCAAAAATTCTTAAACTCTAGGTTGGTTATATATTGTACAATGAGGGATACTGAGCAGTTCACAGCTTTTCCTGTACCATTCACTTTAAATATGAATATTTTCACCTAAATCTCTATTTAAGGTATCCCTCAGATATCTTATAAAACAAAAAGCTAACCTGAACTCGAGAATCACTTGATCTCCTATCTATACTTTTGTTTCATCTGCCTGTCTATATCTCTCTTGGCTGCTTTCTCTAAAAGTGCATTTCTTTTGTCGTAATTTTTCTTCCCCTTTACAACTGCTAAATTTACCTTCACCCTTCCATGTTTAAGGTAAAGAGATAATGGAACAAGTGTATATCCCTGCTGGGTAGTGTATCCAGCCAATTTCATTATTTCTTTCTTATGAAGAAGTAATTTTCTGTCTCTTAAAGGATCTTTATTAAAAATACTTCCTTTATCATAGGGACTTATGTGCATATTCCTTATAAATATTTCTCCATTTCTTATTTCTCCATAGCTATCTTTTAAATTGGACTTGCCCTCTCTTATAGATTTGACTTCCGTTCCAACCAATTCTATTCCAGCTTCTATAGTCTCTTCAATAAAATAGTCATGTCTTGCCTTTCTATTTTCAGCAAGAGTTTTATTACTGGACTTTTTTTTAAGCATGATAATATCACAATCCCCCTTTTATTTCAGTGTTCAATTTTTATCTAAACTGTTTCTTCCTACTAATTCGAAATATATTTCGTGTGCGAACATATCCACTTTTAACACACGAATTTTCACTTCATCTCCCAATTTGTATATATTCCTGGTTTTTTCCCCCATGAGGCTCAGATGCTTTTCATCATATAGATAATAATCATCCTCTAAAGTGCTAATATGAATCAGTCCTTCAACTGTATTTGGAAGTTCAACAAACATCCCAAAATTAGTAACTGAAGATACTATACCATCATATTCTTCGCCGATTCTCTTGCTCATATACTCTGCCTTTTTAAGATCGTCTACTTCTCTCTCAGCATCTTGAGCCAATCTCTCTGTATCAGAAGACTGTCTTGATGCATACTCAACTTCTTTAGCTAACTTTTTTATTCTGATTTCATTTAACTTCCCATTTATAAACTCCTTAATTATCCTGTGAATAATTAAATCAGGGTATCTTCTTATGGGTGAAGTAAAATGGCAGTAATACCTGGCTGCCAGTCCAAAATGGCCTACACATTCTGGTGAATATCTGGCCTGTTTCATAGAACGAAGCAGCAGTGTGCTTACCACTGTTTCCTCCTTCTTCCCCCTTACTTTTTCTATAATATCCTGAAGAGCCTTAGGATGAATTTCCTGCCCCCACTTAACTGCATAACCCAGATTATGGACAAATTCGTTAAAACGCATTAATTTTTCCTCATCTGGATCCTCATGTATTCTGTATACAAAGGGTATACTAGTCCAAAACATATGCTCTGCTATGGTCTCATTACATACTAACATAAATTCTTCTATTATTCTATTTGATATTCCCCTCTCATAGGGTTCAATTTTTACGGGTACTCCCAATGAATCCAGCGTTATTTTACATTCTTCAAAGTCAAAGTCTATAGCACCCCTTATCTTTCTTTTTCTATTTAAGATCCTGCAAAGTTCTTCCATGAGTTTAAATGTATCTACAAGATAATCATACCTTTTTATAACTTCTGCATCCTCATTTTTAAGTATTTTAGTGACATCTGTATAGGTCATCCTCTCATTGCTTCTTATTATGCTCTCCACAATATTATGTTTTAATACTTTTCCTTTTCTATCTATTTCCATAAGACAGCTTAAAGTCAACCTATCTTCATTAGGATTTAAACTGCAGATGCCATTGGATAATTTTCGTGGAAGCATTGGTATAACTCTGTCTATAAGATATACTGAATTTCCTCTTTTTAACGCTTCTTTATCCAGAGGACTTTTTTCATTCACATAATGTGATACATCAGCTATGTGAACTCCTAGATAATAATTGCCATTTTCAAGCTTTCTTAAAGATACAGCATCATCTAAATCTTTAGCATCTTCACCATCTATAGTGACTGTAATGACATTTCTCAGATCAACTCTTCTTTTATATTCACTCTCAGGTATTTCCACAGGTATATTTTCTGCATAGGACAAAACCTTTGCCGGGAATTCTTCTGGAAGATTATTTTTCTTTATTATAGTCAATATGTCTATTCCCTTTTCTCCTCTTTTGCCTAAAATATCTATTATTTTTCCCTCTGGATTCCTTCTATTATCAGACCACTTGGTCACTTGAACAGTCACTATATCTCCTGTTTTTGCACCTTTTTTACACTCTTTAGGTATAAATACATCCTGACATATACGCTTTTCCTCCGGGACAACAAAGCCGAAATTTTTACTATCCTCAAAAGTACCTATTATTGTCTTATTTGCTCTTTCAAGTATTCTTATTATTTCGCCCTCACACTTTTTTCCGTTATTCTCCTCTTTAATTACTTTGACTACAACTTTATCTCCATTCATGGCACCATTCAAGAAAGAAGAAGATACAAATACATCCATTCTTTCATTATCCGGTATAACAAACCCATACCCCTTTTGGTGACCCTGAAATCTACCCGTAACAAGCCCCATCTTGTCAGGTAATCCATATCTATTTGTACGTGTTCTAATTACCGATCCTTCCTTTTCCAGCTGATCTATAATTTTTTTAAAATCCTCTATTTCACTCTTCTTTATACAAAATACTTTTCTCAATTCTTTTACTGTCATAGGCTTGTATGCTTGTTCTTTCATAAAATTTATAATTGCTTCTTTTATATTCATCTTTTCACCACCTTTTATTATATTGACATTAAAGGAAAAAAATATTCAATATTAAGAACAAATGTATTTAAATCTCTATAAAAAATAAATAGAGTAAATCATACTCTATTCATATAAACTCCTTCCAAATATAGCTATTTCATTAAATTTTGAATTATACATATAACTGCAAATACTATAGCCAAAAAAACAGTTAATCTGGACAGCATGGCTTCTGATGTCCTGGACTTATTTCTTGAATAAAAGCTTTCAGCTACACCTCCAGATATGAAACCACTTAGTCCATTGGTTTTTCCTGGCTGCATAAGAACTACTGCCACAAGCATAATTCCTATTATCAATTGTAAAATCATTAAAAAAATATTCATGGCCCTTCACCTCCTGCCACTACATGCAAAGTATTATCTTCCTGAATCTACATATAATTAATATTAACATATATAAATACTAATTTCAATTTATAAAATCTCTTATAAAACTTAAACGGTGAAGTCCAGGCACTTATAATCAAACTCCACCGTCCCTAAAAATTACCCGATACTATAAAGTGCATCCAATCCTCTATACTCAGCTGCTTCTCCTAATTCCTCTTCTATTCTTAAAAGTTGATTGTATTTTGCCACCCTCTCGCTTCTGGCTGGAGCCCCGGTTTTTATCTGACCTGCATTTACTGCTACCACCAGATCCGCAATAGTTGTATCCTCTGTTTCACCGGATCTATGGGATACCACTGCAGTATAACCGGCTCTTTCTGCCATTTCTATGGCATTTAATGTTTCTGTAAGGGTTCCTATTTGATTTAATTTTATAAGTATAGAATTTGCAACCTTTTTAGATATGCCCTTTTTCAACCTCTTAGTATTTGTTACAAAAAGGTCATCACCCACTAATTGTATTTTATTTCCCAATTTTTCAGTAAGCATTGCCCATCCTTCCCAATCTTCTTCAGCCATTCCATCCTCCAGTGAAATCACAGGATATTTTTCCGTAATTTCAACATAGAAATTCACCATTTCTTCAGGAGTTAAAACTTTTCCCTCGCTTTTTAGATTATATTTTCCATCTTCATAGAATTCAGATGAAGCAGGGTCCAATGCTATATATATATCTTTTCCCGGCTTGTATCCAGCTTTTTCTATGGCCTCAACTATAACTTGTATTGCCTCTTCATTGGATTTTAAATTTGGAGCAAATCCACCCTCATCACCTACCCCGGTGTCATACCCTTTGGATTTTAATATGGATTTTAACGTATGATAAACTTCTGAACCCATTCTAAGAGCCTCACTAAAACTTGGTGCCCCTGCAGGCATTATCATGAACTCCTGAAGGTCTACATTGTTATCTGCATGTTTCCCTCCATTTAATATATTCATCATCGGTACAGGAAGAACTTTTGCATTTACCCCTCCTATATATTGATAAAGACTTAATCCCAAATATTCAGCTGCAGCTCTCGCACATGCAAGAGATACGCCAAGCATGGCATTGGCCCCTAATTTCCCTTTATTATCAGTTCCGTCCAATTCTATCATTGTTTTATCTATCAACACCTGATCAAATGAATTCATCCCTATAAGTTCTTCTGCTATGTAATTGTTCACATTATCTACAGCTTTTAGTACACCTTTCCCTTTGTACTTCTCAGTCTCTCCATCCCTGAGTTCTACAGCTTCAAACTCTCCTGTAGATGCCCCAGACGGTACTGCTGCTTTTCCCATAGTGCCATCCTCCAGTACAACTTCTACTTCTACAGTAGGATTTGATCTTGAATCAAGTATTTGTCTTGCCGTTACATCCACTATTTCTATATAATTTTTCATAAACACCAGCCATTATGAAAAATAATGGCCTTCTCAACTCCTTTCAAATAAACATATTATTTCAAAATAAGACTTTTACCTGTCATTTCTTCAGGTTTTTCAAGTCCCATAATTTCTAGCATCGTAGGTGCAATATCAGCTAATATGCCATCTTTCCTTAAGGGATTTGTATTTTTTGATATATATACAAACGGTACCTTATTAGTGGTATGAGCTGTCATAGGCTTTTGTGTAGAATAATCTATCATCTGTTCAGAATTTCCATGATCTGCAGTTATAAATACAGTTCCATCTTTCTCTAATACTTTATTCACAATTTTGCCCAGACATTCATCTACCGCTTCTATGGCCGCTTTAGCCGCCTCAAAAACTCCTGTATGCCCTACCATATCTGGATTTGCAAAATTCAATATTATCATATCGTATTTATCCATATCTAATCTATCTAATAATTGAGCTGTAACTTCTCTAGCACTCATTTCAGGCTTTAAATCATAAGTGGCAACTTTAGGTGAAGGTATAAGCACCCTGTCTTCATTCCTATTTGGCACTTCAACTCCTCCATTGAAAAAGAAAGTAACATGTGCATACTTTTCGGTTTCCGCTATTCTCAATTGATTTTTTCCCATATTACTCACATATTCTCCCAGAGTGTTTTTGTAATATTCATTCTGGAAAGCTGCATCTACATTTTCTATAGTAGCATCATAATCAGTCATGGTTACAAATTCCAGATTGAGTCTATCTCTTTTGAAGCCATCGAAAGTATTATCATTTATGGCTCTTGTAAGCTGTCTTGCCCTATCCGGTCTGAAGTTGAAAAATATCACAGAATCTCCATTCTTTATAGTGGTTACAGGAACTCCCTTCGTCTCGATCACAGCTGGAACTATAAATTCATCCGTCTTGCCATTTTCATAAGAATTCTCTATAGCTTCCAATGCACTATTAGCTTTATTCCCTTTGCCATACACCAGTGCATTGTATGCCAATTTTACCCTTTCCCATCTCTTATCTCTATCCATAGCATAATATCTACCTGATACTGTCGCTATTTTACCCACTCCAATGTCATCCATATATTGACTTATATCTCTTATATAGCTGGCAGCTGAAGATGGCGGAACATCTCTTCCATCTGTAAAAGCATGAATATATACTCTATTAATACCCCTTCTCTTGGCAAGCTGCAGAAGTCCCTTTAGATGATCCATATGAGAATGTACTCCTCCAGTTGATACAAGTCCCAGCAGATGAAGATCTGAATTGTTTTCAATAACATTATCCATGGCTTTATTTAAAGATTTATTATCAAAAAAACTTCCATCTTCTATAGATTTTGTAATTCTGGATAAATCCTGATATACTATTCTCCCCGCACCTATATTCAAATGTCCTACTTCTGAATTGCCCATCTGACCCTCCGGCAATCCCACACTCAATCCACTTGCTGACAACTCAGTATGAGGATATTGTTTAATATATTTATCAAAATTAGGTTTATACGCTGCTCTGACTGCATTTCCTTCTTTTTTTTCAGAAATTCCAAAACCATCTAATATTATAAGTATTACTGGATTTTTTTTCATTTTTACCTCCAAAACTTTTAAAAGAGCTCAAATAAATTTTTTCAATAATTTACTATCGCTGAAAAATCAGCTGATTTTAAGCTTGCTCCTCCAACTAAGGCCCCATCTATCTCAGGCTGTGCCATCTGTGCTTTTATCGTATATGGTTTCACAGAACCACCATATTGAATTCTTATTTTTTCCGCAGTTTCTTTTCCATACATTGAAGCTATTACACTTCTTATATAGCCTATGGTTTCATTTGCCTGTTCATCCGTTGCCGTTCTGCCTGTTCCTATAGCCCATATGGGTTCATAAGCAACTACCAGCTTTTCAATTTTTTCATTTTCAATACCTGCCAGATCTAATTTTACTTGCTTCCCCAAAACTTCATGGGTAATATTCAATTCTCTCTCATCCAATGTCTCTCCACAGCAGACTATTGGAATCATATCATACTCAAAGGCCTTTTTAATTTTTTTGTTAATACTCTTATCCGTTTCAGCAAAATATTGTCTTCTCTCACTATGCCCAATTATAACATAATCTACCCCAATGGATCTAAGCATATGTGGAGATACTTCACCGGTATAGGCACCGCTTTCCTCGTAGTGCATATTCTGTGCCCCAACCTTTATATTAGTTCCTTTTACTGCCTTTATTACTTCACTTAAACAAACATACGGAGGACATATCACTACATCACATTTTGCATTCTTTACAAGAGGTTTCAATTCCTCTACCAACTTCAACGCCTCATCTAAGGTTTTATTCATTTTCCAATTTCCAGCTATTATTGGTTTTCTCATTTATATCAAACCCTCCTCTTTTTAATCAAAGTTCAAATATTAAATATACTAAGCTTTAATTCTAATCCCCGCTCATTGTTATTTATCATTAAGTGCTGCTATTCCAGGCAATTCCTTCCCTTCCAAAAATTCCAGAGAAGCACCGCCGCCAGTAGATATATGTGTCATCCTGCTGCCAAACCCAAATTGATTAACAGCTGCTGCACTGTCTCCACCACCTATAATTGTAGTAGCATTTGATTCTGCCATGGCTTTAGCTACGGCAAAGGTACCATTGGCAAAATTCTTAAATTCAAACACCCCCATAGGCCCATTCCAAACTATAGTTTTAGCATCTGCTATTGCATTTTCATACAATTTACATGTTTTAGGTCCAATATCCAGCCCCATATACCCTTCCTCTATATTTTCCGTTTCTGTAACAATGGGTTTCGCATTTGCATCGAACTTATCTGCCGCTACATTGTCTACAGGTAAAAGTAACTTTACTTTTTTAACCCTTGCTTTATCTATCATTTCTCCAGCATATTCTATTTTATCCTCTTCCACCATGGAATTTCCTATAGTATATCCCTGAGCTTTGGCAAAAGTATAACTCATACCCCCGCCTATTATAAGGGTATCCACTTTTTCAAGTAAATTATTTATTACATTTATCTTATCTGAAATTTTAGCCCCGCCCAGTATTGCAACGAAGGGTCTGGTTGGATTTTCAACTGCATCTCCCAAGAATTTAAGTTCCTTTTGAATAAGATAACCGCATACGGCTGTATTCAAAAATTTAGTAACCCCAACTGTGGAGCAATGAGCTCTATGAGCCGTTCCAAAAGCATCATTCACAAAGATTTCGGCAAGAGATGCCAGCTCTTTAGAAAAATTATCTTCATTTTTGGTTTCCTCTATTCTGTATCGTGTATTTTGTAACAATACTACATCTCCACTTTTCATATCCTGGACGGCATATTTTGCGTTTTCTCCCACTACATTGTCATCCGCTGCAAATATAACTTGTTTTTTGAGCATTTCTGAAAGCCTTTTTGCAACTGGTTCCAGCGACAATTCAGGCTTTGGTTCCCCCTTTGGCTTCCCGAGATGGGAACAAAGTATAACTTTTGCACCATTTCTTATCAGATACTTTATAGTTGGAAGAGCTCCAATCAATCTATTTTCATCCGTTATTGTGCCATCTTTTAGTGGAACATTAAAATCACATCTTACTAACACTCTCTTTCCACTTACATCTATGTCCTCTATCGTTTTTTTATTAAAAACCATTCTGCAATCAACTCCTTTACTAAAATTTTACCTTATATTTACCACTAAGTACATAGTAAATAAGCCCGGCCTCATAGTCAAAACTACAAAACCAGGCCTTATAATAATTATAATCTATCAGCTACATATTTAGTCAAATCTGCCAATCTATTTGAATATCCAAACTCATTGTCATACCAGGCAATAACCTTCACCATATTTCCCTCTATAACCATAGTTGACAATCCATCCACTATGGAGGATCTCTCGTCTCCCCTGTAATCTACAGATACCAATGGTTCATCACTATAACCGAGTATTCCTTTCATATCAGTTCCAGCAGCTTTCTTAAATGCATCGTTCACCTCTTCTACTGTGACATCTCTGGATACTTCTGCTACCAAATCTGTACATGACACTGTAGGAGTAGGCACTCTAAGCGCAAATCCATTTAATTTTCCCTTCAATTGGGGAAGTACCAAAGCAACTGCTTTTGCAGCACCTGTAGTTGTAGGAATCATGGATTCACAGGCAGCTCTTGCCCTTCTTAAATCTTTATGTGGAGCATCCAGCAGTCTCTGATCTCCTGTATAAGAATGAACTGTAGTCATCAGTCCTTTTACTATTTTAAACTCTCTATCCAAAACTTTTGCAAAAGGTGCCAAGCAGTTTGTAGTACAGGAAGCATTCGAAATTATATTGTGCGCAGCAGCATCATATTTTTCTTCGTTAACTCCCATAACTATCGTTATATCTTCATTTTTAGCCGGTGCAGATATTAAAACTTTTTTAACTGTTCCGCCAAGATGTACTTTGGCTTTTGTAGCATCAGTAAACAAACCTGTTGACTCAATAACTATTTCAGTACCCAATGAATCCCAATCTATATTTTTAGGATCCCTTTCTGCAAATATCTTTATTTCATTACCATTTACAACTATTGAATTGTCCTTTGCTTCTACAGTCCCATCAAATCTTCCATATAAAGAATCATATTTCAAAAGATGTGCCAGTGTTTTTGCACTAGTTAAATCATTGATACCTACAATTTCCAGGTCGTTTGAATAATGCTTAACCAGTGCCTTAAATACATTTCTTCCTATTCTCCCAAAACCATTAATTCCAACTTTAACCATTCATAATTCCTCCTATAATAATTAAATATTTATATTTAACAATTAAATTAATAGCAAATTTATTTTAATCCTTAAAATTACTTGATAAATTTCACAATTTGCCTGGCAGCCCCCTCGTCAGTAATCAAAATGCTGTTACGGTTATTTCTTTCAACGGCCAACATGGCCTCTGCTTTACTGCTCCCTCCTGCCACAGCTATCAGTGTCTTAATTTTTCCTATTCTTTCATTCTTTATTCCTATACTGGGAGTAGAGTATATTATTTTCCCCTGTTTATCAAAATAATATCCAAAAGCTTCCCCTACTGCACCTTTTAACTGTATTTCACCGATCTTATCCTCGGACATCCCTCTTCTTTTTGCCATTTTATAGGCCCTTCCTATGCCATATATGAGTATATCCGCATTATATATATTTTTTATTATGTCTTTTACATCTTTCTCCTTAATAATAGTTTTCACAGCTTCATCACTCAAATTATCAGGTACATGAAGCAATTTATACGTTCCAGCAATTTTATTTGCCAATTTAGCAGACAGGGTATTTGCCTGGGTTTCCACATTTCTTCCCATACCACCTCTAGCTGGTACTACCAATACGTTTTTTAAGTTGGAAGCTTCAGTAATATTATCAATGACAGCTTTCACCGTAGATCCGCCTGTAAGCGCAATTATATCATTGTCCTTTACTATGCTTTTAAAATAATTTGCAGCAGTTCTTCCTATTTCATTCACCACGGTTTTATCTTTGTCACAATCTCCTGGTACAATTATAATATCTTTCAGTTCAAGATTATCTTTTATAAACTTCTCAATCTCAGACAATCCTCTCAACTCACGTATGAAATCTTTAAGCTTGTTGATAATTTCTTCACCTTCTACTGTCACCGTCATACCTGGAGCATTTATTTCAATAAAACCTTGAGCCCTCAAAAAATTTATTTCTGCTCTAACTATTCTCTCTCCAATGCCCAAATTATTTGCCAGTACTCTTCTTCCAACAGGCTGGTTATAGTATATAGTTCTTAAAATATCATATCTTTTTTTTAATAATCCTATTAATTCAGGTACTATTTTTTGTTGAAATTTAAGTATGTCTTCCAACATTACACCTCCGGGCTTTAAATTGTCCCACTGTTTCATAAATTGTCCCACTAATATTATAAAACATATATGGATTTTTTTAAATAGTATTTTAAAAAAAATTACCATTATTTTTAATAACATATAACACAGGGAGAATTAAAATCTTTTTCTCCCCTTCGATGATTTTATACCCATATCTTCTCTATATTTTGCAACAGTTCTCCTGGAAATATTCATACCATGCTCATTTATCAGATCACATATTTTTTGATCCGACAATGGTTTTTTCCTATCTTCTTCATCTATCATTTTCTTAATTTTATTTTTAATAATAAGCGCCGATACATTTTCTCCATTAAATCCGCTTATTATTCCAGTAGTAAATAGAGCTTTTATTTTTATTGTTCCCTTGCTGGTATATATATATTTATCCCTTATAGCCCTGCTTATAGTGGACTCATGCATATTCATACTGTCTGCTATTTCTTTCAAAGTCATGGGTTTCAGATATCTCTCACCATAGTCAAAATAATCCCTTTGTTTTTCCAATATTTTTTCAAGTACTCTATATATAGTACTTTTTCTATGCTGTATACTTTTCATCAAAAACAGTGCACTATTTAATTTTTCTTTTACATAACTCACTGCATCTTTATCGTTTTCATTATTGATTATGTCCTTATACATTGAGTTTATAGTCAATTTTGGGGTTAAATCATCATTCATAATTATATAATATTCATTATCAATTTTTCTTATATATGCATCCGGTACTATATATTTTACATCCTCCCCGGTATAGAATCCCCTGGAGGGTTTCGGATCGAGAGTCTTTATTAAATCCCCATATTCTTGAGCTTGTTTTACATCTATATTCAATTCTCTTGCTATAACATTGTATTTATTTTCCGCTATCATCTCAAGATATCTATCCACTATTATAGATATCCTTTCATCCTCTATTCCCTTCTGTCTTATCTGTATTTTTAAACACTCCGCTAAATTTCTTGCCCCTATTCCACAAGGCTCAAGGGCTTGTATTACGTTTACACAGTATGCTGCCAGATCTTTTGAAATCTTAAGTTCCTCTTCTATTTCTCCATTTTCCAGCACTAAGTATCCTCTATCATCTATATTTTCTATAATATACAGACATATTGCCTTTACATAATTATTTTCATCAAGATCCCTCACCTGACCTTTTAGATATTCCTTCAAAGACTTTTTTTCAGAAATAAAATTAAATGGGGATATCTCCTCATCATCACTTTTTTCATAACTGTGATGGCTGTAATTGTCAAAATCAAGATTTTTTATAATTTCCCTATAATCCAATTTATCTTTTTCCATTTCGTTATTATTGGCATTGGATTCTTTAACATCAAGTACCGGATTTTCTTGAATTTCTTTTTCTACATATTCTTGAAGTTCAAAACTTGACATTTGAAGCAGCTTCACAGATAGCTGCATTTCTTGAGTCATAATCAACTTCTGTTCTTGAGTTAAATTAAGGCTAAAATCCATATTCACATTTATACACCTCCATTCACAATTATCATGTTTAATTGCCTGAATTATAGTTAAAATTTATTTCTTTACTTTTATTATATCATGAAGTAATAAAATTAATAAAAATTTTATTAAAAGTTTTTTATCGATAAATATAAAAACAGAATTTAGTACTAAAATACTATAATACAAAAAACCTTTTATATCGAATGAGAGTATTTCTGAAAATAAAGGCCTATTAATTTTTCTTTGATCTATATAAAGAACCAAAAATAACAATATGGAACATTATTTTTGCCGAATTTTTGATGACAAAAAAGAAAGAGCTCTNTAATTTTTCTTTGATCTATATAAAGAACCAAAAATAACAATATGGAACATTATTTTTGCCGAATTTTTGATGACAAAAAAGAAAGAGCTCTTATTTTATAGGAGCCCTAAACCATTTTGCGAGGCGTTTATAAATGGCACAGCAATTTAATATTTTATGGATACACTATACATTTAATCTTTTTTTATATCATAAAAAGCCTTTCAGTTATTTCTTTTCCAATACATGCAGATTGATATGTACACACTCATTTTAGATGAATCGTACTTTTTATTGTATTTTCAGGTAGATCCACTCTGCTGTCTGTAATTATTTTTATATTTTCCACCTTTAATACAAGTTCCACCTTACTTCATATTTGGAAAGCTCAATTGCTTTAATGCCTCGTAGGCAACTATGGCCACAGTATTGGACAAATTTAAAGAGCGGGTACTAGTTTTTATCATAGGAACTCTAATGCATCTTTCAGGATCGCTATTCCTTATTTCATCAGGCAGCCCACAGCTCTCCCTTCCAAATACTATAAAATCTTCATCTTTAAATTTAGCATGATGATAAAAATTTTTACCATGGGTAGTAGAAAAATAAAACGAATTTTTTTTATATTTTTCCCTAAGTTCTTCATAAGAGTCATATAAATTCAAATCCAGGTACTTCCAATAATCCAGTCCCGCTCTTCTCAAATGCTTTTCATCTAAACTAAACCCAAGAGGTTTTATAAGATGAAGTCTGGAACCCGTAAGTACACATGTTCGTGCAATATTGCCGGTATTCTGTGGTATTTCAGGTTCAAATAAAACTATATTCAAACTCAATTTTATTTCCTCCTCCAATTTTCTACTTAACAATATAAGATATATAGATATGAAATTTCATAATGATCTTCTGTTTTTAAATCAGGCTTGCTAGTTCAAAAGTCCCATTAAATATATTACTCCATATTAATGTTACAGTAAAGAGAATGCACTCCCAAATGCACTATATAATTTATAACTTTCATATTTTCAATTTTCCATGTACAACTATATACTACAGCAATCTTTCCGTAATCTCCAAAATGAAATATCAGTTCTTATGATTTTCATTTAAATAATCAATTATTCCCTTTGAAATATTTTCTCCAAGCCTCTTTAACACACCTTCATCTGACAATCTTGCCCTATCTTCAGCATTGGTTATGAAGCCACATTCCACAAGAACTCCCGGTATTTTACTGTATCTCAGCACAGCCAGGTTTTGTCTTTTTATACCTCTGTTTTTCCAGCTATCGTTTTTCACAGCTTCTCTTTCTATCGATTCAGCTAACTTTACTCTTTCATTCTTCTGATATCCATTTATATCATAATACAACGTAGTTATACCACTGAAATTATTATCACTTAAAGAATTCACATGTATCGAAACAAATACATCTGCATAGGAGGAATTTACTTTATCACCTATTTCGTCAAGACCTAATAGCTTGTCCTCATTACGTGTAAGAAACACCACATTTCCCTTACTTTTTAAATATGACGCAGCATATCTTGCTATTTTTAAAGTCAAATCTTTTTCATACATATTTCCATAACTCGTACCCTTATCCATTCCCCCATGTCCAGGATCAATTATTATGTAATACTTTTTAAGGGGAGTATATCTATTATCCGAATCCTGTCTATGCATTGAATTAAAAACGGGAGTAGTAGTTATATTAATTGAGTTATTTACATTCAATATTTTTATATATTTTCCGAAAACGAGCATTATCAAAATAAAAAAAACATAAAAAAGCACATAATTTTTTCTGCCCTTAATTCCCATAGTACCACCCACCTTGCTTCAGTTTTATTTACACAATATACTTATTATACCATTTATTTACTTTATATTCCATAAAGTATTCATCTCTACTCTATAGAAAATAAATACATACATACTTAACTCAGCTTTAATACTCACTTAATAATAATATACTAATATAAAATTATAAATTTGCAAAAGAGGTGATTAATTATGAAAGCATTGAATATATGCATTGATATTGACGGAACAATTACTGATCCATATTTTTGGCTGGATAGTGCCAACAAATATTTCAACAAAAATATAACCTCGGAGGAGATTACTCAGTATGAAGTCCACAAAGTCCTGAAAGTATCCAGAGAAGATTACACTAAATTTTACAATAAGAATAAATTCACCCTTCATAACAGAGAAGATATAAACAAGGACGCCGTTGATATAATTCAGGAACTTATAAAATCAAACAATATCTATTTTGTAACCGCCAGGGAAAAAAGTCTTGAAATCCTGACACGTGAATATTTAAACAGAAATAAAGTACCATATGATGGAATTTATGTTCTGGGAACTTATCATAAAGTGGATACAGCCAAAAACTTAAATTGCGATCTATTTATAGAAGATAGTTTTGAAAATGCTGTTGAACTATCAAAAAATGGTTTCAAGGTGCTGCTTGTAGATACAAATTATAACCGATTCCCGTTGAAAGAAAATATAAAAAGAGTTTTTAACTGGTCGCAAATCTATAATATAGTAACAAGGGTACTATTACAGGAAAAGGCTGTGTAATAGTACCCTTTATCATGTCTAGTAATCTTCTTTAACAGCTACAATCACTGCAATGATTATAAACATTCCACCTATAAAAAAGCTTGGTGAAAGCTTTTCTCCAAGGTAAATCCATCCCAAAATCGAACCCGTAACAGGTTGAAAAAACAGAAATAAAGAACCAATTCCTGCATCTACAAGTTCAATTCCTTTATTCCACAAAAAAAATGCACCAGCTGTAGACACAACTCCAAGATATATCAATCCCCATATAGTCTTCCAGTTTCCTAAAATCAGCAAAAAATTGTTATGCTGCAGCATCATAAACGGCGTGGTAAACATCAGTGCAAAGAGTATGGCATAAGTAGTTATACTCAAGGAATTCAAATGCTTGGACGCAACCTTTACGTAAACAGACAGCAGTGCCCAGGTAACTGCAGCCCCAACAAGAGCTATATTGCCTAAAGTATCTTTTAAAGCCTCAGCATCTAATCCTATAACTATAACAACACCTGCCGTAGCCAGCATAAGTGAGATGACTTTTTTTCTGGTAAACAGTTCACCCAGAATAAATCTGGCAAACAAAATCACAAATACAGGTGTCGATGCTGTAATAAGCGAGCCCATATGGGCATTGGATAACTTTGTCCCTATAAATTGAAGGCATATAGAAATAAAATACCCTATAAACCCTATCCACGCTATAAGGAACCAATCCTTCTTTTTTATAGTTACCTTGAAACCTCTTTTATGTTGAAAGAATGTAAGTACTATAAACAATACTGCAAATGCAATGACATACCTAATCCATACCAATGTGACAGGTGAAACAAACTGCAGTATGTATTTGCTGACTACGTACATTCCTCCCCATATAGAAGCAGCCAGAAACAGGCATATGGAACCAATTAATCTTTTTCTCATTACTCACAATAACCTCCGTCTTTTTTATTTCATATAAAACAGCATCCAAGACGAGGTATGTTGATTTAACTATTAATCCTCATCTCAGTTTAAAGATGAGAAACTGGTTGGTCATTTTCAAACAAGCTAAAATAATACATGTAATTTGCCCCCTTATTATTCTGTAGTATACAAAACATTATACACTTAATAGTATTTCGTGCCATTAAAAAAATGCGCAGAAAAAGTTTTTTTACAAGGGGATATGACAATACCACTATGGATGATGTGGCAAAAGAAGCTGAGTTCAGCAAAAGAACAGTATATGTATATTTCAATAGTAAAGAGCAAATTTATTTTGAAGTCATGATAAGGGGATACAGGTTATTAATTAATATGTTGAAAAATGATTTACAAGAAAAAAATTTTAATGCAATTGAGGAAATTAAGCAGATGTCTCTGACAATGTATCAGTTTAGTAAAAATTATACAGAATATTTTAAAGCAATTATGGAATATGAAAACGGAGAAATGGATTTTCAAAAAGGAGTTCCAGATAAATCAAAAGAAGAATGCTATGCTCTTGGAGAGGAAATATTGGGATACCTTACTAAAGCCCTAAAAAAGGGCATTGCCGAAAATTCCATACGCAGTGATATAGATATTGAAAAAACAGCCCTTGTTTTATGGGCTTGTATGCTTGGAGTGTATAATACAGCCAACAGAAAGAAAAACTATATTGAGAATTATCACGGAATCACACCAGAAGAATTGATATCATCAGCTTTTCAACTTATTATCAGGTCAATACAATTTGTAAATGAGGAGAACCATAAATGAATAGGAGAAAGGTACCTAAGAAAATGATCATAATATTTTTATGCATTGGAGCACTATTTATTATTGCTTTTACATCTTTACTTCTTATAAGCGGTATTTTTGAACAGCCAAAATATTTAGAACCATGGCAAAAAACTTATTCACAAAAATTTGACGATCCAAGGATACGCCTTATGTCCCACGGTCTGTTGTCTTCAAATGGTCATAACATGCAGCCATGGAAAATAAAACTTGATAAGAATGACCCCATGATATTTTATTTATATGCCGACAGCAAACGCTTAACACCTGAGGTAGATCCCAATGCACGTCAAATGATGGTCACACAGGGAGCTTTCCTTGAATATTTGAAGATAGCTGGAGGTAAATTGGGATACCAAACCACAATAGACTTATTCCCGGAAGGTGCTTATAACGAATCGGTTTATGATGGAATCAGAAAATATCTTTCGTTCCAACGAATATGAAAAAAATAACTATCGTTATGGTTTTTCTATTGAAGGACAGGGTACGTCAGGAATCATGATGCATCTCATGCAGGGACTGGTTACAGTTTTCCCATCAATGAACAGCGGAAGGGCTTCATCCGACAGGTTTATTCAGTCTACCCGTACATCAGCAGAAAATACCCCTGCTTATGCCATGATTATCACAAGAGACAACAGCCGTTCCAGCCAAGTTAAAAGCGGGATGCTTTACAGTAAATTAATATTGACAGCCCATCAGATGGGATTGGCCATGCAGCCCTTAAGTCAAACTCTAGAGGAATATCCTGAAATGGAAAAGCTCTATAATAGCATTCATCAGAATTATACCTCAAATGGAAAAACTATTCAGATGCTCTTTCGTTTAGGTAAACCTTCAAAAGAAGTTCCTCAAAGCATGCGGCGTGATGTGATGGATTTGATCATACAAGAATAAGCTCATACTATAAAGAATATCCTATCAGCAATCTGCTGAATTTCCCTATGGCATCATGCAGTATGACAAGTACAGCAATCATCAATATAATTCCAAGAGTACATGAAAAAAATATTTTTGCAAAATTATATTTTAAAAACAGCTGGGAGATATACATGATATAAATGCATACAGGCAAAAACAGGATGGAGGTGATGACTCCGGGAACATAGTGCTTGAATTCAATACACAGATAAAAATGTGCCAAAATAAAGTGCAGTGTAAAGGCAAATAGAAATCCATACCAGATGAAATAACTGCTGAATATGCAGGACAACAGGGAAACAAGTGAAAGAATTACAAATTCGATTTCCACTGCAATTGACATTGCCGAAGTACTCCAATAGTTTGTACCATTCAAACCGAAGGGTTTCTTTTTCATTATAGAAGTATTTTCCTTCAATTCTTTTTTAAATCTTCTGCTCCAGACTTCAGCCATTACAATTTCTTCAAAATCATGAATCATAAACAATACAGGCAGCATCCAGACAATTGCTTTTATATCATACATAAATCTTCTCCTCTCTATGTGTCACACTTGTGTCTTGTTCTAATCTAGAGTATAATAATTTAAAATTGTCATGTCAATAAAAACGGCTCAAGTGCTACATTTGCAGCTGATCTGTGACATATCGGGAGAGTGAATTATGGCCTTTAAAAAGAAAAACCCCATGGCGGAAAAATCCAAAAAATGGCTCACGGATGCACTTTTGGAAATCATGAAGAATAAACCCTACAATAGAATAACTATCAAGGAGATATCGGACAAGGCACTCCTTTCCAGAAGGACATTCTACCGTAATTTCAATTCAAAGGATGAAGTGCTGTCACTGAAAATGGAATATATATGCAGGGAATATATTTCATACTTCAGCGGTGAACAAAATCTGTCCTACAAAAATATTATCCATATATATTTCAAATTCTGGAAGGATCATCTGGATTTTTTACTGGCACTGGATAAAAGTGATCTACTGTACCTTATGCTCCAGAAATTCAATGAATACCTGCCTATCATATACAATCATTTTAAAGGACACCTTCACCTGTTCAAAAACAGGGAACACCTGGAATATGCCTTGTATTTCAGTTCGGGAGGACTTTGGAATGTACTTTTAAAATGGATAAAGGAAGGTGCTAAAAAAAGCCCTGAAGAAATGGAGTCCATTCTCAGAGAGGCTCTTAAAAATGCAAATTTAACTACAATTGTTTGATTTTATTGAAATATTCCTTTTCTTCTAAGGTTATACGTTATTTTTTTCATAAGTTTCAACAGCTCCTCCCTCTCCTCACAAGTATCCAGACATTCCATTATTCTGGCATAAAATTTTTTTTCAAATTCAATATGCTCTTCTTGTGCCAATATCCCCTCCTGGGTAAGCACTAATTTATAGGAACGCTTATCCCTGCTGCTTATGGTTCTTTTGATCAGCTTTCGTTTTTCAAGTCTGTTTATCACACTTGTGAGAGTACTTTTAGGTATTTTTAAAATATCAACTATATCCTTTATAATGACGTCCTCTTTTTCAGAGATAATTCTCAGAACTCCTATTTCAACAGTGCTCAATCCATGTATTCTTGAAAATTGAGATTCCACACTTTTATAATTAGGCTCCATTATCATGGAATGCCATATTCTGCTCAGTTCTTCAACCTGCTCCTCATATTTTTTATTCAAACAATCACCCCGCAATTATTTCAAGCAGATGCACTTATGACAAAACTTTTATAATTTATCTTTCTAAATTTAAAAGGTTTGAACCCACATGTCTTCAAAAGTTTTTTCATCTCTTTTGGAGAATATATTCTATAATCTCCATTATTACATATATGCAGCATAAAATTCAATACCTGCCTTATTAAAGGAGGAGCAGTGGGATCTCCTATGACCAGTTTCCCAGCTGGTTTCAGCACCCTCTTCATCTCCAGAAGCACTTTCTCAGGGTTGGGATAATGATGAAATGAAGCATTACACAATACTATATCAAAATAATCCTCCGGCCAGGGTATAAATTCCGCATCCCCCACTTTCAATAAAACATCCTGGGGAAGGTCTCTTCTGGCCACCTGAATCATCTTATCTGAAATATCAAGTCCGCATAGCTGGAATTTCTTATATTTATATAATCGTGACAGTATATTTCCTGTTCCACAGCCTGCCTCCAGCAAAATTCCACCTTGAAATCCATTTAACATCTCCACAACTTTATCATACATTTTGCTTACAAATCTTCCATCAGAACTCTGATCATAGTGCTCTGCTTGTTTATCAAAATTCTTCCTGGAATTTTCTTTAAAAACATTTTTATTGTCCGGCATATGAATTCCTCCTAGTAGTACCATATTAATATAATACGTTATTCGTACTATATTAATATGGTACTACTTTTCGAATCAGCTGTCAACTTTTCTTTTGCAGCAGCTTGCAGAATTGAAAACGAGTGAAAATCATAAATACTCTCCAACGCAATTCATTAAAATATAATGCTTATTCCGATTGAACTCTGGTTCTCTAAAAGAAATTGCAAAAATATACGATGTCTCATATCCTACTGTTCGTCTTCGATTAGATAAGCTAATACAAAAAATCAAACTAAATAGTAATAAACAGGATAGACCTTTTATTACTTTTATTAAAAAATTAGCAGTAGATTCCAAAATTGAGCTGGAAATTGCAAAATTAATTATTGAAAAATAAAATGACAATCTTTTTAGGTTTTGTTATTTCAGCACTGCTTTTAATATTCCAGTATTTTCTAAGTGAATCAAGCCGTTGGCAACTTGGTGGAATTATTCCACTATTCGTATTTATATTGTTCCTATGGTGTTTTTTCTTTCGCACACTAAAACTAAGCCTTCAATCCATAATACCTCTTAGCATACTGTTTATCTTACTCTTATGGGATTGGTCAGATGGCAGGAAACGATTTAAAAAAAGGAAAAATGAAAAAATAAAACAGGACGATTTACCGTACTGTAATACCTTATCTGTTCCTTGAGACTGTTGAGTTTCAGGTTGGGGTTTGTATCAACAATTTTTTGAAGACTCTCTCCCACCTTCTCTGCTTCCTGCTTTTCGGTCACAATTTCCAAGCTATCATTACAGTTCATACCCGTAATGAAGTCCATTGAATCAACGGGCACCCAAAAATTATAACCACCCCAGCGGTAATTATCTGAAATAAAGGTCTTTACAGTCAAGGTTTTTTGTACTTTCTTCCCCTGACTGTTTAAAATAATAATTTTGATTTTGTCTCCTATTTTGGGACTCCAGCCATAGGATTCCTTAAAAACTTCCGGATGACAAAGAACAACTCCAGCTTTGTCTACAAGAGATTCATAATCAAGCGTGCCCGCTGTCACATAATTCTTCATCAAGTTGACCTCACTTTTTGAAAAACCTGCAATGCTTCCAGTACTGTCAGAGCAATTCGGCATAACGTATTTGAGCCGGATGCCGGTCCATTCTTTGACATCTTTGACACCATTCACAGCCAATATTTTATCTTTAAGCCCCTGGTTAAGAGGATTGTTCATCTGGATCCGGCTATCTGAAAAAGTATCCTTATCACCTTCTATGGAAATACTGTACTCCCCATAGGGAAAATCACGCTTTGCCTCAACTTCAGTACCCTCAACTTGTTAAAACATAACAAAAGGGCGGCTATGCCGCCCTCATTTTAATATTGATATTTCGTATTAGCTAATATTTTGTATTTTTTTTCAAAAATCTTCGGGCGTTCTTCATGCCACCTACATTTTTAAACATTTCGTTCATTTTCATGGTTTCAATTTGTCTAGATGTAAGACCTTCATACTTTGCCTCTTTTTTAAGTTTTTGATAGTTCGAAAATCTTCCGGCATCTAGAATGCCATCACAAATAGCTTGTTGAACTGCACAACCTGGTTCTCTAGTATGTGTACAATCATGAAACCTACACATAGACGCAAGCTTATCAATATCTGAAAAAGCCACAGATAGATCAGTGTTTTCCAATCCAAGTTCTCTCATACCGGGAGTGTCAATAACCATACCTCCGTTTTTTAGCAGAATAAGTTCACGCCTTGTGGTTGTGTGTTTTCCTTTATCATCATTTCTCAGGCCGTTGGTTCCAAGCCTCTCTTCTCCTATCAGATAATTAATAAGAGTGGATTTTCCCACACCTGAAGAACCGATAAATGCAGCGGTCTGACTTTCTTTTATATATTGCAATACCTTATAATAGCTGTGTTCTTGCGTAGCCGAAGTAACTAAAACGTCAGCGCCAACAGCAACAGTTTCAACTTCACATATCCGTTGTTCCACATCATCGCATAAATCCGATTTAGTTAGAATGACAACTGGAATTGCTCCGCTGTCCCAACCAATAGATAGATAACGTTCCAACCTGCGCAGATTAAAATCTTTATTAAGAGACATACATATGAAGATCCTGTCAATATTGCTGGCAACAACCTGCTCAATGTTTGATTTTCCAGCTGCCTTTCTAATGAAAGCACTTTTCCTTGGAAGTACATGATGAATAACGGCATTACCGGTTACATTTTCATTCCTATCAAGCATGATAAAATCACCAACTGCAGGAAAATCAGATTTTAGTTTGGTTTCAAAGCGAAATTTGCCGGAAACCTTTGCCCTTAATTCACCGTTTTCACACATGACCTTATAAATATCCTTGTATTGGGAAAAAATACGTCCTATATAAAGTCCATCATATAAGGCAGCTTCAGCTGCAAATTTATCTGTGAACCCTAATTCTTTCATATTTATTCTATTCAATTTCTTTTCCTCCTGAAAGTTATATTTGTAACTTATGGGAGGTTATTGTAGAAATTATTTTACGCAAACCTCCCGGCTTGCTACAATCTCTGTCATTTCATATATAAACATAAGGCTATATCTCCTTTAATCTTATAATTTTAATTGAATTTTTGAATTCACCAGTATTCTATCATGAAAACTCAAAAAATACAAATAGTAGAATTATACCATAAAAATGCACAAAATTCTTAAACCCGTTACCCTCCGTAATGTGGGCCTTTGCGCTAAATTCAGGCTCTCAATACTTGGCCACTAAGCGTTCAGTGCCTTGACAAGATTTGACAGTGATTTGGAATTGTCTTTTTATCGTTCTTCTGGGTTCCAGGTAGTTATCCACCCCTCCTAATTATCCTTCAAATGGAAATATCAATTTATTTTATAAATTAATTTTCTCTTTCAATATTCGTTCTACAGCAGACAGATAATCTCCTTCAAAAAACACATTATTGGACACCAGTATTGATGTCAATCCTTCCACTACAGACCACATAACAAGTACATCAATACCATGATCGGCAGATAACACATGATTATCCGTCAATTTCTCCCTTGCGGCAGCCTGTAGAATTGAAAAGGGCGGAAAGTCATCACATAATATTTTTGTATCAGTAATTCGCATGTGAAAGCTGGGTTGTGAAAAAAGAAAATGATGATATGCTGGATTTTCAACAAAGTAACATATATAACTTTTCCCCAACTCAATCAATACCTTATTTTTGTTTCTGCATCGTGATCTGGCATTCTGTAAGTATTCAGCCAGAGAATTGGTAACATGTGCCTGCATAGCTGCAATCAAATCATCCTTATTTTTAAAATGCTTATAAGGTGCTGAATGGCTGACTCCGCACCTTTCGGCAACCTTGCGAAGCGAAAACCCATCAGCTCCCTTTTCATTAATTAATTCTATTCCTGCATCTATCATGGCAATACTGCAAAGATTGCATGGGCCGTGGGAAAAACACTGAATTGTAATACAGTAACGATGAAACAGGCTGAAAAGTTGAATCTTCAAGAATATAAATTTATAGGATTGGGCTCGGGTATTTATTTCACATCCCATCATCCCAAATTAATAGAACTTGCCAGACAAATAGAGTCCTGGCAAAAAGTGTTTTTATTTTCTACCCACGGTTCACCGTTTCTCGGAAAATACCATAACAGTCTGAAAAATGTACTGAAAATGCATACTATTGAAATAATCGGTGAATTTTCCTGTCCCGGTTATGACTGTACAGGACCGTATATTCTCTGCGGCGGCGGAAACAAAGGAAGGCCAAATGAAAGTGATCAGAGACGTGCAAGTATCTTTGCAGCTAAATTGTTCCCTCAATATTACAAAGACACCGGAACAGTGAAAAATGGAAAATATGTGGGAGTCAGTACATCTGAATGCATTGGCTGTGGTAAGTGCACAGAAACATGCCCCATGAAAGTTTTTAAAATGAAAGATGGCAAATCTACAGTCATCAACGCAATGGACTGTATACACTGCAGTTTGTGCATACAAAATTGTCCTGTAAAAGCCATATCAGTTCAACATTCATGGAGAGAAGCCATTGCCATTGCCAGGCGGCACTTCAGAAGAAGTTCTCTATAACTATGAAGATACAAGCTTTAATCCCAATATACCCACCATTATAAATCCAATACAAATTATCCTAATCATATCAAATTGTAATGATTTTTGAGAGTTTAAGCTCCATTTACTGTCTGTTTACCGTCCATTTACTTTCGCTTTTTATAATCTTATTAAAATACAGATAAGGTATTTTGAATTTGGCACAGAAAGGACAGTTATATATATGAACAAAAAAACAGTTGTGGAATTAAAACACGTATCAAAAAAAATCGGCAAAAAGGAAATTATTCATGACCTGTCGTTTACAATTCCAGCTGGAGAAATATTCGGATTTCTAGGGCCCAATGGAGCAGGCAAAACTACCACTATCCGTATGATTACGGGACTGATAAAAATAACCGAAGGAGATATTTTTATTAAAGGACACAGCATTACAACCGACTTCAAAAAAGCAATTCAGAATGTTGGCGGTATTGTTGAAAATCCAGATTTATATAGATATCTTACGGGTTATCAAAATTTAAAGCACTATGCCAGAATGTCACCCGGCATCAGCAAAAAACGTATTTATGAAATGGCTGAAATTGTCGGACTCAAAGACAAAATGCAGGACAAAGTACGAACTTATTCACTTGGTATGCGTCAGAGGCTTGGGCTTGCACAGGCACTATTACACCGTCCATCTCTCGTGATACTGGATGAACCAACAAACGGACTTGATCCAGAGGGAATCCACGAGCTGCGTAACTATCTAAAGAAAATAGCTCATGAGGAAGGTGCTGCAGTTCTGGTATCAAGCCATTTGCTCTCAGAAATGCAGTTGATGTGTGACAGAGTGGGTGTTTTGCAGCACGGAAAGTTAGTAACTATTCAGCGTATAGATGATTTTGTCAAATCCGGCGGTTCAATGCAGGTGGAACTTATTGTAAGTACCTCACAAATTGTACAGACAAAAAATTTACTTCACACCATGCGGAAAAATGTACTTTCTTCCAGTCCAGCCGGGCATATTATAATTCAGATGACAAAAGAGGAAATTCCATCAGTGAACAAACATTTAATGAAATGCGGAATTGAAATTTATAGTATTCAGATGAAAGAAGAAACTCTGGAAGACAAATTTTTAGAAATTACGGAGGAACAGAAATGATCAATTTAGTGAAAAATGAGTTAATGAAAATATTCAGCGGCCGATTGACAAAAATCCTTTTCCTTTTACTGATTATTGTCGCCGTCAGTTTTTCAGTCTTTGCAAAAATCGCAATAAATAAGGAAACTGCAGGGAATTGGAGAACAGGACAGGAGCAAATTATAGAAAAAAATAATGGACGTTTACAGGTTGCAGATCTATCACCACAGTTGCAGGCAGAGGCGAAAAATAAAGTGGCAATTGCCGAGTACCGTTTGAAGAACAATATAGCCCCACAAGAAAATAACCTCTGGTATACGTTACTGCACTCATCGGGGTTGTTTGAATGGGTTGTTATTTTTACAATTATTATTGCTGCCAACATTGTTGCAAGAGAATATACGGATGGAACAATGAAGCTGTTATTGATTCGCCCACACAGCCGGGGTGCAATTCTATTTTCAAAATACACAGCAGTTGTCATATATGCTGTATTTTCACTGATACTCACCATAGGGGCAGCATATATAACCATTGATGTCTTATATGGCTTTGGAAGCGGAATACGCACTTTGGGAGCGGCAGAGCTTTTTATCAATTCACAAGGACAGATAGAATCATTAAATATTTTCAGGCAGTGTGTAAAAATGTATTGTCTGGATATTTTCCCAATTATGAGCTATGTGACCATTTCCTTTGCTGTCTCAACCATTTTGAAAAGCAGTGCAGTAGCGGTGGGCAGCTCTCTTCTGCTTATGATTTTAGGAAATTCAATGATTGAAGCCACATCAAAGCTGGCATGGCTGAAATTTCTTCCCTTTGCAAACAGCGACATGAGTTTGTATATCTTTCATTTACAGCCCCGGGAAGAAATGACAATAGGCTTTTCGGTATCTGTATTGCTGATATATATAATTGTTTTATTTGGTGTCAGCTTTGCAATATTTAAAAAACGGGATGTATCTATCTAATGACTGCTTTTTCAATCTGTTATATAATGAAAATTAAAGTGCAGGAAATGCAGAAAGGGGATATAACAGGTGACTATGCAGAGAATACTACTTGTTGATGATGAACTTGGAATCATAAAAATGCTGAAAACCATCTTACACAAAGAAGGTTACACAAACATCGACAGTGCTTCAACAGGGAAAGAAACTATGACAAAAATCATGAAAAATACCTATGATTTAATTGTACTGGATGTTATGCTGCCGGATATTGATGGCTTCAAGCTGTGTCAGAAAATCCGCCAGCATACATTTGTGCCAATTCTTTTCCTCACTGCTCGAACCGGGGATTTAGACAAATTAACAGGCCTCGGTATAGGCGGAGATGATTATATTACTAAGCCTTTTAATCCTCTAGAAGTTGTTGCAAGAATCAACGTACAGTTCAGGAGGATGAAACAGTACCGGCAAAATTCAATGAAGCAGGGGATCTATCATTTCGGCACTGTCACTGTAAATAAGAAAGAAGCAAAACTTCTTGTGGATAACAGGGAAATAAGCTGTCCGGCAAAAGAATTTGAATTGCTGCTGTTTTTAGTGGAACACCCAAATCAGGTGTTTACCGCAGGACAGTTATATGAAAATGTATGGGGGTATGAAAGTATGGGAGATGAACAAACTGTAAAAGTGCATATTAACCGATTACGTAAAAAAGTGGAACCAGACTTGAAGAATCCCTCTTACATTATAAATATCCGTGGAATTGGATATAAATTCTCATTTCCGGAGGGTGGGCAAATATGAAAGTAGATCTTACCAATGGACGTTTGACAGTCCGTTTTACCATCAATTTCATAGTACATCAGATTTTACTCTGGTTATTAATGGGGATCCCGGGGATTTACTGGATGCTGGTACTACAACACCAGTCACAAAACGAGACAGAAATTGCAATTCTTGCCTGGGTGACAATTTTTATCGGATTGTCTTACTGTCTGTTTTATGGTTATTACGTTGCACGCCCTCTAGTGGATATTTTGATGAATATACAAAAATTGTCAAGAGGTGAATATCTGGACTTACCCGGAAAGAGAATACGTTTAAGTTTTTTCTCAAAAAGACTTTACAGAGAAGTCTATGATAATCTGAAAACATTGTCTGATATTTTACAGCATAACGAAAAAAAGCGAAAAGAATTTGACGAAATGCGCCAAACCTGGGCGGCTGGAATTACACATGATTTAAAAACACCGCTATCCTATATTTCAGGGTATGCGGATATGCTTTTATCCGATAAACACAAATGGAGTCTGGAAGAAAAGAAAGAGTTTCTACAGATTATCAGCGATAAATCTGCTCATATAGAGGAACTTATCAACGATCTGGGTACGGCGTTCCGTATGGATGAATTTACAGGTCTAAAGATGAATCTCCAAAAGATAGAATTATCGGAATTAGTTCGCAGAGTGACGGCAGAAACAGCGAATATGCCCATTGCAAAGGAAAATCATTTTGAAATGATAGGTGAAGAAAAAGAGTTATTCGTTTCGGGCGATACTGAATTACTGAAACGAGCATTTTCAAATCTGTTAGTAAATGCAGTAGTACACAACCCGGAAGATACATCAGTCACTGTGAAATTAAGCCGTGAATCTTATGTTGAAGCAGAAATCTGTGATAATGGCAGCGGAATGAATGAATATGATATAAATCACATGTTTGACCGCTACTACAGAGGTACTTCTACAGATTCTCCAACAGGAAGTACAGGACTCGGCATGACCATTGTAAAACAGATTATTACTGCCCACCATGGAACTATCAGTGTAAAAAGCAAGATAAACTGCGGCACAAAAATAACTGTTAAACTTCCTCCTTATTATAAAACAGAAAAATAAAGCTGCAGTAAAATAGGAATTTTTACAGCAGCCCCATTAAATAAAACCAGACTTGTTTTCCAGTTTTAATTATTTTGTTACTTCAACCTTTGCCAGCTTCTCATAGAACTTTAT
>NZ_JBHMIY010000033.1:0-40185 GCF_042436595.1 Clostridium sp. MT-14 | reverse complement strand
GTAAAAGTGGCAGATGCAATGTATGCACAGGGAATATACTAATTATTAATACTGAATTCAAAATGGGCGAATTTAAAATGGATTCGCCTGTTTTTTATTTTATATGCATTTAAAAATAAAGAATATAAATTTATATAATATTTATATTGAATAAATTTGCGTAGTATATTACTATAGTAAGGTAATATACTTATTCTTATATAAAATAAGGTGTGTGATTAATGGCAAAAATAATAGTGGTTGGTGGCGGACCATCGGGAATGATGGCGGCAATAACTGCTGCAAAAAATAATAAAGACGTTATTATAATAGAAAGAAATGAAAAATTAGGCAAGAAGATGCTTATATCGGGAAAGGGAAGGTGTAATATAACCAATGGAAAAAACATAGATGAATTTTTTAATTATATTCCTGGAAATCCCTATTTCCTGTACAGTTCTCTTTATTCATTTACAAATGAAGACACCATGAAATTTTTTGATAACTTGGGAGTTAAATTAAAAATTGAGAGAGGGGATAGAATTTTCCCAATATCAAATAGATCTTCCGATTTAATTGATGCTATGAAAGATCAACTTATAAAGGAAGGAGTTAAAATAAAACTAAATTCCAGGGTAAAAAAATTTGTCTGCCATGATAAATTGATAAAGTCAGTTCAGCTTGAGGATAATTCTAAAATAGATGGAGATTATTTTATACTTTGTACAGGAGGATTATCTTACCCTAATACAGGTTCCACAGGAGACGGATATAAAATAGCTGAGAATTTAGGTCATACTATAGTAGAGTTGAAGCCTGCTCTTGTGCCTATAGAGATAAAGGAGAGTTGGATAAATCAACTACAGGGACTTTCATTAAAAAATGTAACTTTAAGTATAGTGGATTCTAGAAACAATATTTTGTATAGAGAATTTGGTGAAATGCTGTTTACTCATTTTGGCATATCTGGTCCTATTGTTTTAAGTGCAAGTAGAGTAGTGGAAGATAATGCCAATTTGAAGGCGGTTATAAATTTAAAACCTGCTCTGCAATTTGAACAATTGGATAAAAGATTACAAAGAGATTTTTTGAAGTATTCAAATAAAGATTTCAAGAATTCATTAGAGGATTTACTGCCCAAGAAGTTAATAGGAGTAGTTATAGATTTATCCAGCATAAATCCAAATAAGAAATGTAATTCCATAACAAGGGAAGAAAGATTAAAATTAGTAGATTTATTACAAAATTTTATCATGAATATAAAGGGTCTCCGTCCTATATCTGAAGCAATAGTGACATCTGGTGGAGTAAATACAAAGGAAATAGATCCATCCACAATGAGATCAAAAATAATATCGAATTTGTATTTTGCTGGAGAATTAATTGATGTAGATGGTTATACAGGAGGCTTTAATATGCAGATTGCATTATCTACTGGGTTTTTGGCTGGAACTCAGATAAAGTGATTTTAGGATTCACATAAAAATTGTAATTATCTCATAAAGTAATTTTGTACATGAAGCATGCGTGAATGTATTAAATTAATCCTATAAAATAAAGGATTTTATATTTTTTTATAGAATATATAATAGAATATGTTATGTATAAAATTTTATTTATAGATATAGCTTCACTAGAAAGGCGGAATACTATTTTGAATATATCTGTTGCGATTGACGGTCCTGCAGCTGCGGGTAAAAGTACTATAGCAAATATTATAGCTCATAGATTTAGCCTTGTGTATATAAATACGGGATTTATGTATAGGGCTGTTACCCTTATGTGTATGAAGGAAGATGTATCTTATACAGATGTGCAGGGCGTTTGTGAAATTGCAAAATCACTTGAGATATGTTTTGATGGAGATAGAATTTTAGTGAACGGTAAAGACTTTACAGATCTTATAAGGCAACCTAATATAAGCAGCAATGTGTCTAATTATGCTGCCATTTCTGAGTTGCGAAAATTATTGGTAGACATGCAGCAGAAAATAGCGTCAAAGTGTAATGTAGTCATGGATGGACGAGATATAGGTACTGTGGTTTTAAAAAATGCTCCTTTGAAATTTTTTCTTACCGCCAGTGCCAGTGAAAGGGCTAAGAGAAGGTGTGTAGAGCTTAATAAAAAAGGCATACCTGCAGAATATGATAAAGTACTGGATGAAATAATTAAAAGAGATTATATAGATTCACATAGGGCAGTTTCTCCACTTGTGAAATCAGAAGATGCGGTGGAAATAGATTCTTCTAATCTTTCTATTTTGGAGGTTGTAGAAATTATTTCAAAATACATAATAAAATATATTGAAGGGCATAATCAATAAGATTTAAGGTGAAATTATGAAAATTATACTAGCAGATAAGTCTGGATTTTGCTTTGGAGTAAAGAGAGCTGTGGAAAAAGCTGTAAGTACTCAAAAAAAATTTAAAAAAAATATATATACTTTAGGGCCTTTAATTCATAATAATAATGTAGTAAAAAAATTAGAGGGAAAGGGAATATTTCCTATAGAAAAGGACGATATGAACAATCTTAAAGAGGGAGATGTAGTCATAATACGTTCTCACGGAGTACCTAAATATATATTTACTTTTTTGAAGGATAAAAAAATAAATGTAATAGATGCTACCTGCCCATATGTTTCAAATATACAAAAAAAAGTACAAGAATATTATAAATTGGGGTATTCTATATTAATAGTAGGTGATAAAACTCACCCTGAAGTGATTGGTATAAATGGTTGGTGTGAAAATACTGCAATTGTATCTAAGGATGGATTAGACTTAAATAAACTTTCATCAAGACTTTGCATAGTATCACAGACTACAGAAAGACAATCCAACTGGCAAAAAGTTTTGAGTGTAGTAATCAAACAGTGCAAAGAGTTTATTGCTTTTAACACAATATGTAGCGCCACGGAATTCCGACAAAAATCTGCAGAGGATATTTCAAAAAAAGTTGATATGATGGTAGTACTAGGGGGAAAAAATAGTTCTAATACCACTAAATTATATGAAATATGTAAAAATAATTGTAAAAATACTATTCATGTTGAAAATTCAGGAGAAATACCTGATAATATAATTAGATCTAATAAAATAAAAACTATAGGTGTTACAGCAGGAGCTTCGACACCAGATTGGATAATAAAGGAGGCAATTTTAAAAATGAGTGATGACAAAAATTTGGCATTAAATGAGCAATTATCTTATATGGATAAAAATGATACTCAAATAATATTAGGGGAAAAAATCAAAGGGACTGTAATATCTGTAAATCCAAATGAGGTCTTTTTAAATATAGGATATAAATCGGATGGCATACTTCCTAAATCTGAAATAACCAGAAATGAAGAGGATGATTTGGAACAGCTAATACATCTGGGTGATGAGCTGGAAGTAAAGGTAATACGAAGACAAAATGAAGATGGATATGTAGTGCTTTCTAAATTAGAACTAGAAAGAGAAAATGCATATAGAGAATTAAGAGAAAATAATGGGAAGGATACTATTTTAAAGGTTACGGTAAAAGAAGCCGTAAATGGTGGACTTGTGGCAAATTATAAGGGCGCTAGGGTTTTTATACCGGCTTCCCATGTAGAATTATATCATGTGAATGATCTTTCCCAATATGTGGATAAAGAATTGGATGTAAATATAATTGAATTTAAAGAGGAGAAAAGAGGAACCAGAATAGTAGCTTCGAGAAGAGAACTCTTAAGGGCAGAAAGAGAAAAGATAGAGGAAAAAACCTGGAATATACTTCAAAAGGATACAGTAGTGGAGGGAGAAGTTAGAAGATTAACTGATTTTGGTGCTTTTGTAGATGTACAGGGAGTTGATGGTTTGCTTCATGTATCTGAACTATCCTGGGGAAGAGTAGGTAAGCCAAGCGATGTTTTAAAAATAGGAGATAAGATCAAAGTTTATATATTGGATGTGGATAAGGAAAAAAGAAAATTATCATTATCTATGAAAAAACTTATGGAAAATCCTTGGAATAATGTTGATGTAAAATATCCAGTAGGCAGTGTAGTACTTGGAAAAGTAGTCAGGTTTGCAAGTTTTGGTGCTTTTGTGGAATTGGAACCCGGAGTAGATGCACTTGTCCATATATCTCAAATAAGCCATAAGAGAATAGATAAACCTGAAGATGTGTTAAAGGTTGGTGAAGAGGTAAAAGCAAAAATCTTGGAAGTAAACAAGGAGAATGAAAAAATAGCTTTAAGTATAAAAGAAGTGGATGATATCTAATATAAAATTTTGTAATATAAATGTACTGCTATTCTAAATTTTATACTAAAATTAACTTACTACCTTAGAAATTTAAATATAATTTTATAAAATATTTCTTTTTCTTCAATATATATAGGAAATTAGAGAAATATATAAGTATTCAAAGGTTTCAAAAGTAAATTTTTAATATTGCTATATATATTGACTTTTTCATTATTTTTGATAAAATTTAATTGTTATATTTTATCTAAGGGGGTAAATATGAAAAATGAATGAATTAGGACGGCACATTTTGGCAGAAATCTACGGATGTGATGCTGAAATATTGGATAGCAAAGAATTTATAGAGAAAATAATGGTGGATTCTGCATTAAAGGCAGGTGCTGAAATAAGAGAAGTTGCTTTTCACAAATTCAGTCCACAGGGTGTAAGTGGTGTAGTTATAATATCAGAATCCCATTTAACCATTCATACATGGCCAGAACTTGGTTATGCTGCTGTGGACGTATTTACTTGTGGAGATAGAATAAATCCTTGGGATGCATGCAATTATATGACGGAGAAGTTTAATGCAAAAAATATGACAGCAACTGAGATAAAAAGAGGTATATTCGAACATGTGGTAGAAGTAAAAGCCTCAAATATATAAGAGATCATCGTGTAAGGTGATCTTTTATTTTATAAGGTGAAAATTAAATGTATAAATGTATAAAGCTAATAAAGAAAAATTTAAAATATTTTAGAGAACTAAATAGTAAGCGAACCCTATTTAATTCTTTAAATAAGGATTTTTTTCAGGTCTATGACAATTGTAATTTTATTCAAAAGATGATTCTGAGAAATAAAGTAAAACTTATCAAAAACAATGTCAAATATATAGGCTACATTTGGACAGATATCTATAATAAGAATGTTTGCTATATAAATGCTATGAATGTATTATATGGATACAATAATATGAGTAGTTTGCCCTATAAATATTTAATAAATACCATTAAGGAAAATTGCATCATAAGATATTTATGTGAAAACAATGATTATAATTTTAAGCTGTTAAAAAGTGTGGGATTTGAAAAAAAGGAAGGTACATTGATTTTGTATAAGGAGCTTCCTGAAAATATGCATTTTATTTTAAATAGAGAACTCGAATTTGAAATGCTGCAGAAAGGTAAAGATGAAGGAAAAAGATGTGAAATACAAAATAAAATATTTCAAGAGGACAATAGAGTTCCCCTTACTTTGGAAGATATTTTTTTTGATGAAGTTCAGGATTATTATTTTGAAAAAGGTGCAGTTTTTTTAAAAAAGAACAATGAATATATAGGATATGGACAGTTTATTATAGAAAATGGTATTCCTGTTATAGTAAATTTTGGTATAATAAAAGAATTCAGAGGGAAGGGATATAGTAAATTTCTCTTAATGTATATTTTGAAATTAATACATTCCAATGGATTCAATAAAATAATAATAAAAGTAAAGAACTCCAATTATATAGCTTTAAATTTGTATAAAAGTGTTGGATTTGAAGTGAAAAAGGAACAATATTATTTGGAGTTAAGGCATGGAGATAATGATTTTTGAATGGAAAAAGGTTAAAACGAGCCACCTGTAAAACAGGTGGCTATAATTAATTATTCTCTTGCATTTTTATATTCTTCTATTGCTATTTTCAATAGATTTACAGCGTCTTTTAAATCATCACAGTTCAAGCAATAGGATATTCTTATTTCATCTTCCCCTAATCCTGGTGTAGCATAAAAACCATTAGCAGGAGCAACCATTACTGTCTTTCCATCCTTTTCAAAATCGGTCAATAAGAATTTTGCAAAGTTTTCCGCATTTTTAACAGGTAATTTTGCAACTACATAAAAAGCACCGCTTGGCTTTTTACATATCACTCCAGGTATTTTGCCAAGGCCTTCCATTAATATGTCTCTTCTTTTTTGATATTCTGCTCTTGTTTCAACAAAATAGCTTTCGGGAGTATCTTTTAATGCAGTAGCTCCAATTTGTTCTACCGTAGGAACGCAAAGTCTAGACTGGCATAATTTCATTACATTGTGAATAAATTCCTTATTTTTTGAGGCAACTAGTCCAATTCTTGCACCACATGCACTATAACGTTTAGATATACTATCCACTACAATTACTCTATCGGCGATGTCCTTTAGACTTAGAATAGAAGTGTAATTTAATCCATCATATACAAATTCCCTATAAACTTCATCTGCTATAAGGTATAAGTCATGTTCCTTAGCTATATCTCCAAGCATTCTGAGCTCTTCTGCAGAATATACTGTACCTGTTGGGTTTCCAGGATTTGAAATCATAAGTGCCCTTGTTTTATCAGTTATTTTACTTTCTATTACGTCTTTACTTGGCAGATGGAATCCCTCTTCTGCTTTTGTCAAATATGGAACCATTTTAGCTGAAGCTGTTTCTGCAAATCCATTGTAGTTTGTATAAAATGGTTCAGGTGAAATTATTTCATCTCCAGGATCGCATATAGTCATGAAAGTTAACATTATAGCTTCACTACCGCCGTTGGTTACTACTAATTCATCTTTAGTAAATTCCGTACCCCATTTTTTATAATACTCTATAAAACTTTCCTGTAATTCATCCATTCCCTGTGATTCTGTATATGCTAGAACACTGGTTTTAAATTTTTCAATTGCCTTAAAAAATAAATCTGGAGTCTTTACATCAGGTTGTCCAATATTTAAATGATACACCTTTATACCTCTTTTTTTTGCAGCAGTTGCATAAGGTGCCAATTTACGTATAGGTGAAAATTGCATGTTTAAAATTCTATTTGATAATTTCATAAGAAATATCCCTCCACTTTTGATTTAAATTAGCTAGGCTATAAAAATGTCGCAATGAAATCTCTTCATTTAATTATATTTTTTATAGGAATATGAATTGATTTTAATTCAAACATACTTTGATTTTGAAAATTATTGAAATAACCCCTATCTCCAATACAATTAGCTCTTAATTTACATTTTTTTTCTTCCAGTTCTTCAGAATTTTTTATATCATACATGATATCCTCTCCTTTTAGAGAAAGTTTAACCCAAAAGGAGAGATTTTATTCTATAAATTAGTAATATTTATAAAGTACTTTTCCAAGTCTTTTAATTCCCTCTACAATTTTGTCTTCTGACATGCATGAATAATTTAATCTGAAATAATTATCACGTGCACTATTCGGGAAGAAAGAACCTCCTGGAACATAGGCTACTTTTTCTTTTAAGGCTTCTTCCAATATTTTTTTTGAACTTAAACCTTCCCTTAATTCAACCCACGCGAACAATCCTCCATAGGGGTTGGTATGCTTAACTTCCTTTGGAAAATACTCATCTATACTTTGAAGCATAAGAGTTCGACGTTTACCATAAACTTTTTTTATCTCATTTATATGCTCATTTAGATTATAAGTTTTCATAAATAGTGCAGTGGCCCTTTGATCTAAACTGCTAGATTGTAGATCTGCTCCTTGTTTTATTATGACATATTTTTGAAGTATCTCAGGAGCAGCACATATCCAACCAATTCTAAAACCAGGACAAAATGTTTTTGAATATGTGCCAAGGTATATTACCCATCCATCTTTATCAAAACTCTTTATAGAAGGATGAGTTGTACCTTCAAAAATAAGTTCGCCATAAGGATTGTCCTCAATCACAGGAACTTTGTATTCTTTAGCCAGCTCAGCTAACCTTTTTCTTCTGTCATCAGACATGGTTATTCCCGTAGGATTTTGAAAATCTGGAATGGTATAGATCATTTTCACTCTTTTATTTGTTTTGAGTTCTTCCTCAAGTTTTTCAATTATCATACCATTTTCATCCATTTCTATTTCGGTAAATTTAGGTCTGTAGGCATTAAATGCATTGATTGCTCCCATATAACTTGGGCTTTCGCATACTATGGTATCTCCTTCATTTACAAACATCCTTGCGGAAAATTCAATTCCCTGTTGAGAACCGCTGGTTATGATTATATCCTCACCGGTTACATTTACTCCTGAAGCAACCATTCTCTGTTTTGCTATTATCTCTCTTAAAGGTTTAAATCCTTCTGTAGTACTATATTGCATAGTACCAATGCCGTCTTGATCTAAAACATCCTGCATTACTTTTTTCATTTCTCTTACAGGAAACAATTCTGGTGCAGGCAATCCTCCAGCAAAAGAAATTATTTCAGGCATCTCAGTTAATTTTAAAAGTTCCCTTATTTCTGAAGCTTTTAGTCCTTCTGCTCGTTGTGAAAAACTTATCTCCATGAAAAATCCCCCCTAGATAAATATTTGAAATGCAATAATTCCCATATCACCTTCTTCAAATAAATGTATAAATAATGTTACTTTTTTATAAAATGCAATAATACATATTAAAAGTCAAAAAAATCAGAAAAATCATATTGCTGTTATTTGATTTATAAATGTATTATCTTATACTATAATAATATAATTTTTAAGAGAGATTTTCAATAAAAATTTTAATATATTCTATCAATATATATAATAAATATTGATATATTGAACTTAATTGTTAATTTTATTTTACGAATATAAAATATTGGATTAAGAAAACTAATTTAGTATGAATATATATAAAAAACTGAGGTGGAAACTATGAATGATAATAATGATATTGAAATTAAAATTATCGATGAATTAATATACAACATCAATAATAAAAAATATAAGAACAATGATAAATTACCATCAGAAAATGATTTAGCTGATATTTATAAAGTCCCAAGAATAGTGGCTAGAAAAGCTTATGAAAGGTTACAGGAGATGGGTTATATCTATTCCAAACGTGGCAAATTAAAGATACTGCAGTTGCAGAATGTTTACACAAATAGATATTAAGGATATAATTATAAAGTAAAAACAATATGAATTGGAGAACAAGAAATGATAACACAAAAATTCACTGCAGATATGCGATGCTGCAATAAAGATAAAATAGAAAAAACCTTTTTTATTGAGACATGGGGCTGTCAGATGAATGAAGAGGATTCGGAAAAATTGTCCGGAATGCTGAAAAAAATGGGATATATAAGAACGGAAAGTAAAATTAATGCGGATTTGATTATACTCAACACCTGTTGCGTAAGAGAAAATGCGGAACTTAAGGTATACGGACATTTGGGAGCATTGAAAAAGATGAAAAGGGAAAACCCAAATCTTATAATAGCTCTATGTGGATGTATGATGCAGCAAAAGCATATGGCAGAAAACATAATTAAAAAATTTCCCTTTGTGGATATAATTTTCGGAACTCATAATGCTTATAAGTTTCCCCAATATTTGAATACAGTACGCCAGGAAAACAGTTCTGTAGTGGAGATTCAGGATAGAGAGACCGGTATTGTAGAAGATATTCCAATAGACAGGGAAAGTACTGTAAAGGCTTTTGTAACTATAATGTATGGCTGCAATAATTTCTGTACTTACTGTATAGTTCCCTATGTAAGGGGAAGGGAGAGAAGCCGTAACCCTGTAAATATTGAAGATGAAATAAAAGATCTGGTTTCAAAAGGTTACAAGGAAATTACACTTTTAGGTCAGAATGTAAATTCCTATGGTAAAGATTTGGTTCCAAAGGTAAAGTTCAGCCAGCTGCTGAGGAGAATCAACGGTATAGAGGGACTTGATAGAATTAGATTTATGACATCACATCCAAAAGATTTAACTGAGGATGTAATAGATGCAGTTTTAGAATGTGATAAGGTATGTGAACAAATACACCTTCCAGTACAATCTGGTTCTAATAATATATTAAAAAGAATGAACAGAAATTATTCAAGAGAACAGTACTTGGAGCTAATATATAAAATAAGGAAAAAAATTCCTGAAGCAGCCATTACTACAGATATAATGGTCGGATTTCCGGGAGAAAGTGAGGAGGACTTTGAAGAGACTTTAAATCTGGCAAAAGAAGTAGAATATGATTCCGCTTTTACTTTTATATATTCCAGGAGAAAGGGAACTCCGGCTGATAAATTGGAAGAACAGGTTCCTGAAAATATAAAACATGAAAGATTTAACAGGCTTGTAGAAGTTGTAAATGAATCTTCAGCCAAGAAAAACAAGGTATACGAGGGGAAAATAGAAGAGATACTGGTTGAAGGTCTTAGCAAAAACAATAGTGCGAAACTTATGGGAAGAACAAGAACCGGCAAGCTTGTTAATTTTCAGGGAGATGTAGATTCCATAGGAAGATTGGTAAAGGTTAGAATAAGTAAAGCACATTCTTTTTCACTTTCAGGTAAACAGATATAACAGAAGGAGGAACCAAAGTGACATTGACTCCAATGATGAAACAGTATATGGAGATGAAGGAAAAATACAAGGACTATATACTGTTTTTTAGGTTAGGTGATTTTTATGAAATGTTTTTTGAAGATGCAAAGACAGCAGCTAGAGAATTGGAATTAGTTCTTACTGGAAGGGATTGCGGTTTAAAAGAAAGGGCACCTATGTGCGGTATTCCATATCATGCAGCCAATTCATATGTGGGCCGTTTGATAAACAAGGGCTATAAAATAGCTATATGTGAACAGCTAGAAGATCCTGCTCTTGCAAAAGGTTTGGTGAAGAGGGGTATTATTAAACTTATAACCCCCGGTACTTATACCGATTCTACTTTTTTAGAAGAAAATAAAAACAACTATATAATGTGCCTGTACATAGATAAAAATGAGAATTCAGCACTATGCTTTGCAGATATATCTACAGGAGAATTTGATTGTACAGATACTCCTTTTGATTTATCTATAATTATGGATGAAATATCCAAATATAGTCCAAAAGAGATTTTAGTTCAAGAGGATATTGAAAGCTCATTATTGAGCAAAATAAAGGAATTTTTTAATGGATCCATTACTAAATTAAATATGGATTATTTTTCTCAAAATGTGGAAAAAATATTAAAGGGACAATTTGCAGATTTTAATCCACGAGAATATAAAATTGAAACCATGAAATGCTGCAGTTCTCTTCTTAAGTATATACATGAAACCCAAAAAACTAATTTTTCCCATATAAATAAACTTCAATATTACAATGTAATTGACTATTTGCTTATAGACGGTAATTCTAGAAGAAATCTGGAAATAACAGAGAGTTTGAGGGAAAACAAAAAGAAGGGATCTCTTCTCTGGGTCATAGATAAGACCAATACTGCCATGGGGGGAAGAAAACTTAGAAAATGGTTGGAACAACCGCTTATGGACAGGAATAAAATAATTGAGAGGTTGAATTCCGTAGAGGAACTTTCTGATGACATATCCTATCACGAGGATTTAAGGGAAGCCTTAAAGAATATATACGATGTTGAGAGACTGGTGGGAAAAATATCTTCTAAAAGTGTAAATGCCAGGGAATTGAATTCTCTAAAAAATTCTATAGAGAAGATACCTAATGTGAAATCCATACTGTCGCATTTTAAAACTAAATTATTAGAAAACATGTATGAAAATCTGGATGAATTAAAAGATATATGGTCGTTGATAGATAGTTCCATATTGGAGAACCCCTCAATTTCTTTAAAAGAAGGCAATTTAATAAAGGAGGGCTATAACAGCAAAATAGATGAATTAAGAGAGGTAAAAACTCATGGCAAGGACTGGATAGCTTCTCTTGAACAGAGGGAGAGGGAGATTACCAAAATAAAGTCATTGAAAATAGGCTATAACAAAGTGTTTGGATACTATATAGAAGTGACCAAGAGCAACTTGAGCATGGTACCAGAGGGCAGATACATAAGAAAACAAACTCTTTCGAATGCGGAGAGATATATAACTCCAGAATTAAAGGAAATGGAAGACAAAATTTTAGGAGCAGAAGACGAATTGATATCTTTAGAGTATAATACCTTTATAGATATTAGAAATGCAATAGAAAAGGAAATTAATAGAATGCAGACCTCCGCCGAAATAATTGCCCAAATTGACTGCTTGAGCTCCCTGGCAAAAGTGGCCGTGGAAAATAATTACTGTAAACCTGATATTACTCTTTCAGATAAAATATCAATAGAAGAGGGCAGACACCCTATAGTAGAGAAGATGATACCCTCGGGAGAATTCATATCAAATAATACCAATATGGACGCTTCTGAAAATCAACTTCTTTTAATAACAGGACCCAATATGGCAGGCAAATCCACTTATATGCGGCAGGTAGCCCTAATTGTAATTATGGCTCAAATAGGATGCTTTGTTCCAGCTAAAAGGGCATCTATATCTATCTGCGATAAGATATTTACCAGAATAGGTGCATCTGATGATCTATCTTCGGGTAAAAGTACCTTTATGGTAGAAATGTGGGAAGTTTCAAATATATTGAAAAATGCTACTAACAGAAGTTTAATCTTATTAGATGAAGTCGGTAGGGGAACCAGCACTTATGATGGCCTCAGCATAGCCTGGTCCGTAATAGAATATATATGTAAGAACAATAAGTTAAAGAGTAAGACACTATTTGCAACTCATTATCATGAGTTGACTAAATTGGAAGGTACGATAAGTGGGGTTAGAAATTACTGTGTATCTGTTAAAAAAGTAGATAACAATATAGTATTTTTAAGAAAGATTATAAAAGGCGGGGCAGATAAGTCCTATGGTATTGAAGTTGCAAAGCTTGCTGGACTTCCTGAGAAGGTCTTGAAAAGAGCCCAGGAAATATTAGATAGCCTGGAAAATGAAAAATCCTGTGACTCTGTACGAAGTAAAAATACATTTATTAAAAAATCGGATGAAGCAGAAAATAATAATACTTTAAAAAATAAAAAAAATATTAAGTTAAATAGACAATTGGGGTTTTCAGATATGGAAAAAGAAGCCTTGATTAAGGAAATTAAAAATATAGATATATTAAATATGACACCTATGGATGGTTTTAATAAACTTTATGATATAATAAAAAGAGTGAAGTCTATATAATTTTAAATAAACAAAGGATTGATATACCATGAAAAGGATAAATCTTCTGGATATAAATACTTCAAATAAAATTGCCGCAGGAGAAGTTGTGGAAGGTCCTTCCTCTGTAGTAAAGGAATTACTTGAAAATAGTATAGACTCGGGTGCTAAAAATATAACTGTAGAAATTGAGGAAGGCGGAGAAAAATCCATAAAAGTACTGGACGATGGCTGCGGAATACATCCAATGGACATAGAAAAGGCCTTTATGCCCCATGCTACAAGTAAAATAAGCAGTGTAGAAGATCTGGAAAAGGTAAACACCATGGGATTTAGAGGTGAGGCTCTGGCGAGTATAGCTGCGGTATCCAATGTAATTCTTAAGAGCAGAACCGCTCAGTTTGATTCAGGTATGGAAATAAAAATAAATGGCGGGAAACTAGAAGGTGTTCAACACAGTGGATGCAATCCTGGAACTTCAGTTTTAGTGAAAAATTTATTTTTCAATGTACCTGCAAGGCAAAAGTTTTTAAAATCTCCCAGTAGAGAAGCTGCGGGAATTTCAGACATAATAAGCAGGCTTTCCTTGGCTAATGCGGATATTTCTTTTAAATTTTTTAAAAACGGCAAAAAATCTATCACCACCTATGGCTCAGGAAACGTAATGGATGTTGTACGGTGTATATATGGCAAAAATATTTACGAAAATGTAATTCCTATAGAAAAACACGGTGACATAATTTCAATTTACGGATATATAGGAAATTCTGAAATAAGCCGTGGCAGTAGAAATAATCAGAGTCTATTTGTAAATAAAAGATATGTTAAGAATAAATCCATAGCTACAGCTGTGGAAAAGGCATTTAAATCTTTTATTACTATAAATAAATTTCCTTTTTTTATATTGTTTATAGATATATTTCCTGAGTTTATAGATGTAAATGTTCATCCTGCTAAATGGGAAGTAAAATTCAGTGACTCTGGAATGGTATTTAAATTTGTATTTGATGCCGTTCATGAAGCCCTTAGGGACAGTTTGAAGGATTCTTTTACTATTGAGCCTGATATTGAATCCACCCATGTGAGGGAAATCCAGATTCCGGTTGATTTAGAGTCTTTAAATAGTAAAAATTATTTAAATTCAGACAGTGAAAAGAAAGAGTATAATAATTTTATCAATGAAAATGCTGGTAGATTTCGAGAACATGAATCGAATCTATATAAATCCCATTATCCTAATTTACAGATAGATTCAGCAGATGAGGTGAATGGGAAAACTAAGCATAGGGAGAATGCAATTGCTAAATTTCCACCTCTTGAAATAATCGGTCAGTTTCACAATACTTATATAATAGCAGAGGACGGGAATAATTTATACATGATAGATCAACATGCTGCCCATGAAAAAATTCTCTTTGAAAAATATAAGAAAAGTATTCAAAAAGGTGATATACTGTCTCAAGTATTAGCCACACCGGTAGTTATGGAACTTACACCTATTGATTATAATTATTATATGGAAAATGAAAATGTATTTAAGAAAACTGGGTTCAAGGTAGAATTATTTGGAGATACGGCTGTGAGCATAAGGGAAGTACCTATGATACTCGGAAAACCGGATATTAAAAATTTATTTATGGATATGATTGACAATTTAAAAAATATGGGATCCGGAGAACCCTGGGAAGTAAAATATCTTTCCATAGCAACACTTGCCTGCAAAGCTGCTATTAAGGCAAAAGATCATCTGTCGCATATGGAAATGAAAAGTTTACTTGAAGAATTGAGGTTTATAGAAGATCCTTATACTTGTCCTCACGGAAGGCCCGTTATAATAAAATTTACATTAAATGATTTGGAGAAAAAATTCAAGCGAATACAGTGAGGGGAAAGATATGCAAAATTTATTTATATTAGCAGGCCCTACTGCAGTGGGGAAAAGTGATATATCCATAGAAATTGCCAAAGAATTAGATGGCGAAATAATATCTGCAGACTCTATGCAAATATACAAATATATGAATATAGGTTCTGCAAAAATTACAGTAGAAGAAATGAAGGGAATACCACATCACTTGATAGACTTTATTGAACCCGACAAAAGTTTTAATGTATCAGAATATAAAAAACTGGCTGTAAAAACTATAGATGGGATATGTAAAAGAAACAGACTTCCAATGTTAGTAGGAGGTACAGGTCTTTATATTAATTCTCTTATATGCAACTATGATTTTACAGATGCTAAGATAGATAAAAATTACAGAAGATACCTTCAAAAATTAGCTGGGGATCAGGGGAGAGAGTATGTACATTCTCTTTTAAAAGATGTAGATAGGTTATCCTATGAAAAACTTTATCCCAATGACTTAAAAAGGGTCATTAGAGCTCTAGAAGTTTATAAACTTACGGGAAAAACCATAGGTGAATTTAATACTGAAAATCATTTATGCAAGATACCATATAAGATATATTATTTTGTATTGACTATGGATAGAGCTAAATTATACCAGAGAATTAATAAGAGAGTGGATATAATGTTGGAAAGGGGACTCATAGATGAAGTCAGAAATTTAAAATCTATGGGATATACAGCAGATATGCAATCCATGAAAGCTATAGGGTATAAAGAAATACTAAGCTATTTAGAAGGTAAGATATCTTTAGATGAAGCTATATATTTAGTTAAAAAGGGAAGTAGAAATTATGCTAAAAGGCAATTGACATGGTTTAGAAAAGACAAAAGAGCCATATGGATAGATGAAGATGATTTTAATTGTCGTAGTGAAATAGCTGATCATATAATAAATAAATTTGAATCCATACAGTAGTTTTAAATTTAACTGTAATAGGATTCATTGATACTGAAAATTTTTGCGATATCTATAGAATTATATAATAAAAATTATGGAGGGTGAGAGCTATGAGTAAACCAGCTAATAATTTACAGGATATTTTTTTAAATGGTGCGAGAAAAAATAGAATTTCAGTTACCATATATTTGACCAATGGATTTCAAATTAAGGGAACTGTAAAGGGATTTGACAATTTTACAGTCATATTAGATTGTGCTGGCAAGCAGATGATGGTATATAAACATGCAATTTCCACTATTACACCCATAAGGTCAATCTTATTTAATGCGCAAATTGAAACGGAAGATTATAAAGAGTAACTAAAAATATCAAGTAATTAAGCTATTGTGAAATATAGAGAGGAATAGGTGCTGCCTATTCCCTTTCTGTGTGCTTTTATTGTAATATATATCACTCATTATATTTAGGGAGGTACCAATATTGTTAGATATAACTAAGGAAAAACTCAGAAAAGCATATAAAATAAGTGAAAAAATAATTGATCTATATGAAAAAGCCTTAGAGGATATAAGGGATAAATTTAAATACTATGATGAAATAAGGGAATACAATCAAATAAAAGTTTTAGATGCACTGCAGAAGGAGAGAATAAGTGAAGCACATTTTACCAATTCATCAGGGTATGGGTATGGTGACATAGGTAGAGATTCTTTAGATAAGGTATATGCAGATGTATTCAATTCAGAGAGTGCACTCGTAAGACCACATTTTGTAAATGGAACCCATGCCCTTTGCTGTGCAATATTTGGAAACTTACGTCCCGGAGATACGATGCTTTCTGTATGTGGTACTCCCTATGACACTTTACATAATTTAATAGGCATAGGCACTAATAAAAAAAACATGGGCTCTCTTGTGGAATATGGTATAAATTATGAACAGGTGAACTTAACCGAGGATAATAGGATAGACTTCGAGAGCATAGAAAAGCATCTTAAAAAAAATGACAGTATAAAATTAGTACATATACAGAGATCCACCGGCTACGGTTGGAGAAAATCTCTTCTTGTATCTGAGATTAAGAATATAATTGATTTTGTAAAGAAGATAAGACCCAATGTAATATGCTTTGTAGACAATTGCTACGGTGAATTTATAGATACTTTAGAGCCCACAGATGTAGGCGCTGATCTAGCAGCAGGCTCACTCATAAAGAATATAGGTGGTGGAATAGCACCTACAGGTGGTTACATAGTTGGCAAAGAGGAATATGTAACTCAAGCCTCATATAGATTGACTGTTCCAGGAATAGGAGGGGAGTGCGGTTCAACCTTTGGAGTCATGAGGCTTTTATACGAAGGATTATTTCTAGCTCCACATATCTCCATAGAAGCAGTAAAGAGTGCTATTTTTTGTGCTAGAATTATGGAATTAGCAGGATTTGAAGTTCTGCCTAAGTACAATGATAAAAGAAGTGATATAATACAAGCAATTAAATTTAATGATAAATCGAAATTGATAAACTTCTGCAGAGCCATTCAAAAAGGATCACCAGTGGATTCATTTGTTAAATGCGAGCCCTGGGATATGCCGGGATACTCAGATCAAGTTATAATGGCTGCAGGTGCTTTTGTACAGGGATCCTCTATAGAACTATCTGCAGATGCCCCTATAAGAGAGCCTTATATAGGATATCTTCAAGGTGGATTGACTTTTGATCATGCCAAAGTAGGGATACTTGTGGCTCTATCAAACATATTATAGAACATAAGGTTAAAACAGAGATTTGCTTCTTAATAAACAGATCTCTGTTTCAGATTGCTTACAATTGGATTAATATTTTCTGTATATACCTACTAATTTACCTATGATTTTACAATCATCTACTATAATAGGGGACATATTCTTATTTTCTGGCTGCAGCCTTATGCTGTTCTTTTCTCTGAAAAATCTTTTTAGAGTGGCCTCGTTTTCAATCAAGGCTGCAACTATATCACCATTTTCAGCAAAATTAGTCTGCTCCAGTATGGAGAAATCACCATCTAGTATGCCTGCATCTATCATGCTCTCTCCCTTTACTTTTAACATAAATAATTTTTTATCATTTTTAATATAATCCATGGGAACAGGGAAAAAATCTTCTATATTTTCAGTGGCTAAAATAGGCGTGCCAGCAGCTATATCTCCTATGATAGGTATATCTATCATTTCTTTTTGAGGAATTGATTTTTCTACGATTTCTATAGTCCTAGATTTAATTCCGTCCCTCTTTATAAAGCCTCTTTTTTCCAATTTTTCAAGATGGTTGTGAACAGTGGAAGTAGACCTTAAGCCAACAGCTGCACATATTTCTCTAACAGAAGGAGGGTACCCTTTTTCTCTAATCTGAGATTTTATAAATTCGTATATCTGAAGCTGTCTATTATTACTAGAATTTTTCATAAAAAACACTCCTATACTTTATTTATTAGAAGTCTATCAAATTCATTACAAAGTGTAAAGTTAGACAATAGAATCACTTGATGTGAATTATATCATAGAAGTTGACAAATATCAAACTTATGTTCTATACTAATTTTGTTACATAATAGTTAGATAGTAAGAAGGAGATATTATGAAAAATTATTATTGTATACTTGATAAAAATAAACTGTGCGATAACTGTGGTGAATGTGATGTATGTGATTTGGATCCAAATAAAAAATGTGATAATTGTGGAAAATGTCTTGAAATGGAAGGATATGATATGAAAGCCATAAAAATTGATGGTATTATAGACGATAAAAATGAATCCAGAGAATATGAGAGAGAGGAGAAGAATTATTACTCAGATGATTTTCATTCTCATTATTCCAAAGAGGATCCCAGTACTGAATTTATAGAAGATGTAGACGGATTGAAAGAGGCCTTAGAAAATAAGGAGATTTTTGATAAAGTTGCATATGAAGAATATCCTGGGCTTATAAGAGTTCAAAAAAAGCATAAAAATAGCAAGTAGTGTTTTATATCCAAATTGAGACCGGAAGAAAATTCCGGTCTTTTGCTATTTTTCTTCACTTAAAGGGTTTGATTTTACTGCTTCTCTGAGTTTTTCGTCATCCACATGGGTGTAGATCTGAGTAGTGGATATATTTTCGTGGCCCAATATTTTTTGAAGGCTTCTTATATCTACATTGCCGTATTTGTACATGAGGGTAGCCGCAGTATGTCTCAATTTATGGGGGGTATACTTTTCACTATCCAGGCCGGCATTTTTCAAATATTTTTTTAACATTAACTCTACAGTTCTTTTGTTTATTCTGTTGTAATTCCTGCTTATGAAAAGAGCATCTTTATTTTTTATCTTATTATAATATTTATTTCTTTCTTTAACATAGATATCAAGAGCTTCCATGCAGGCCCTGTTTAGATATATAGTCCTTTCTTTATTTCCCTTTCCAACTACAGTCAAGGTGTCATCTTTAATATTTGAAATATTTATACCGCATAATTCAGATAATCTCATCCCGCAATTTAAAAAGAAAGTTATTATACAATAATCTCTTTTTTTGAACTTTCCATCTACAGCTCTTAATAAAGCTCTGCTTTCGCCTAAGCTCAAATAAATTGGATTTCTTTTGCTTATTTTAGGTGATTCCAATTCCAGAGCAGGGTTTTCATCTATTATCTTGGCCTTATTGCAGAGATATTTAAAGAAGGATTTTAGAGCTGCTACTTTTCTGGCCCTGGTATAACTTCCGTTATTTCTATAATTCTCGGTAAAGGATATAAACGCAAACAGATCACTTAAATCTATCTGTCTTATAAAATTTTCATCTATATCGTTTATTTTTATTTTTTTAAATTCATAGTTTCCTTTAATGAGACCTTTGTAAAGTTTTAAGAATCTAAAAAACATGGTAAGATCCACTTTATAGCCATTTAATGTATTTTTTGATTTTCCCCTAATGGTTCCAAGATAGTTTAAGAAGTCATTTAGACATTTGGGAAGCCTGGGATTGTAAACATGTTTTAGGTTATACTGCATAAAGTCTTCTCCTTTCCAAAAATAACTTTAACTTCGCTAAATGATTATTTAGCGAAGTTAAGTATTCTATAAAAGCTGTTCAAAATCCTTCTTTTATTGTACTAAATTTATAATTTTTTTATCCAAATAAGCAAAACACATGTTAATTTAAGAATTACTTGATAACAAATTTTTCACACAATATGAATTAAAGCTTGTTTTGCAAATATATTGTGCTAATTTGTAAAAAACTGCTTATCAATAAAGTTATAAATGAATTTTTATTTCTTAAATAATTCATTTTAAGTTAAATGAACTTATTAACATATTGTGGAAATAAAGTGGACATTTATAAAATTGAAATATTTCCACAATATGGTGATAAATGTGTGGATTCATTTTTCCCCTATTTTTTCCTATTTTCTTGTGAGAAGCGTACAAACTTAGGAATTTAAAAAGAATGGATTTATTTGTAGAATAAGAGAATAAAAAATGCTTTAATGTATAAATTCTAAAGTTATATGTTTTTAAAATTATTTTTTTTAACAGAATTTATATTTAGTGTTAATTCTTATATACATAATATTTATTAAATAAACTAAAAAATAAATACAAAAAAGACCCTCAACAAAATATGNCAGAATTTATATTTAGTGTTAATTCTTATATACATAATATTTATTAAATAAACTAAAAAATAAATACAAAAAAGACCCTCAACAAAATATGAACTGACCTCCCATAAGTTAGATTTTTAGGTCTAACTTATGGGGGTCATATCAGGTCTTTTATTTATTTCTGTAATTTTTTAGATTTTAAATCAGTATAAAAAAATTATAACTATACGGGAAGAGTATCTCCCCCATAAGGTATAAGAGCAATCCTTGGATTATCTACACTTAATTTATATGCAAGCTCAACTGCATTTTTCAATGATTTAACTGGAATAAATCCAAATTTACGAACTATTTCATCTTCAAGGGAAGATACAAGGAATATTTTTCTATGTTTTGATGAATACAAAGTTTTATAAGCTGCATACCCTGGAACTGTAAAATCCTTTTTTAGTGCGGTTTCCATATCATTTAGAGTTTTATATTTAAACAACTTTGTAAACTCATCTGTGCCTACGCCTTCTCTGCACTCTGCAATTACAATCAATACACTGTCTTCCACACCTGCATACAAACTATTCCCAATAGTTTTGACGGACTGGTATAAATTTATGTCCTTTGGATATCCTCCTGCCGAAGCAATGGTAATATCTGCTTTTTCTTTGACTTTTATTGCATATAGCTTTCTTATTGTATTACATCCCCTCATCCATGCTTTTTCAAAATCCCCAGCTACAAACTCCACAAAGTTTCCATTAGTGTCAAGTACTGCATTTATCAAGAAATCTACAGAAACTGTCCTGCATATTTCCGTAATATCTTCACGCATGGGATTCCCCTTGATTTTATTTGCTCTCGCATCTAGATTTAATCCAGAATTTTCTCCATTATTAAAAACCAATTTATGATTATGTTGAATTGTTTTAATGCCTGCAACTCCGGGCACTATGCTTTTAGCTCCTCCACCGAAGCCTGCAAATAAGTGAAATGTAATGCCTCCTATAAGAATAACTCGGTCTGCATCCACCACTTTTTTATTTATATATTCGGGAGTTCCAAAACTGGATATTCCAATATAATCCAATTCATCAGCATTTTTGCTGTCATGATTATATATTTTTATTCTCTTATATAGTTCTTTTCCTACAATAGATATTTTTTCACCCTCTGTGTCAGCTCTGTGTGTTCCAACTGCTATAATGGTTGAAATGTCTTCATCTTTAATTCCTAGTGAATTCAGATAATTTACCACATAAATCAAAAATTTATTAATCTTTATCCATAATCTTGTAATGTCCGAAACTACAAGTAAAACTTTTTCTCCAGGTTTAACTATCTCGCTGAGAGGTTTCGAGCCTATGGGATTTTCAATTGACTCAATGATTTTAGCTTTTATATTCTCAATATGTTCTGTTTTATTGGGAAGAATGCTAGTTATTTTTCCTTCTAAATTTATTTCGATATTTCTATTCCCATATTTAAAATTATATAAGCTCAATTATATCATCTCCAAAATTTATTTGTTAAGTTTCTTATATAATACATTCCCAATTGTTTGAAATAATTGAACAATTATTATGAGTATTATTACAGTATATACCATTATTTTAGTGTCAAACCTATAATACCCATAATTTATGGCTACATTACCAAGTCCACCACCACCTACGGTTCCTGCCATAGCTGATGTCCCCACTACACCTATAATTGTGAGAGTTATTCCCAATACTAAGGATGGAAGTGCTTCTTTAAGCATGACTTTAAAAACAATTTGACTATTACTTGCACCTAAAGATCTTGCAGCTTCTATTATACCAGGATCTATTTCTTTGAGAGAAGATTGAATTACCCTGGCTGAAAATGCTGAAGCTGCTATTGTCATGGGAACTACAGCTGATGCAGTGCCCATAGTTGTACCAACTATAAGTTTTGTTAGTGGGAAAAGCGTTATCATAAGTATTATAAACGGAAATGATCTTATTAGATTTACTATAGTGTCTAATATTTTATAAACTAAATTATTGGGATTCAATCCATCTTTTTCTGTTAGTATTAAATAAACGGCCGGTATAAAACCTATAATTACTGCAAGTGCTGTAGAAATTAGTACCATGTAAAATGTCTGCCCAATAGCTGGAATCAATATTTCACTAAATATTTCACTAGTGCTCATGCTGTTTCTACCTCCCATATCACATTTTTCGAGGTTAGATAATTACATATAATCTCTCTATTCTCTTCAGTTACATTTATAACTAAACTTCCAAGGATGTCATCGCGGAAATTTTCAAGTTTGCCCCATACAATAGAAAATTTTATATTCAAGTCTATAGCCATAGAGGTTATCAAACTGTCTCCGCTTATATCTTTTGGAAAGAATATTCTTATATTTACACCTTTTTCTGGAAGTATACTATTCATTCCCAATAATTTTTTTAGACTTTTTTCAGGTCTTAAAAATAATTTTTGTACATTTCCAGAACTTTTTATCTCTCCATGATCAATAATTGCCATTTTATCACATATTTCCTTTACTACTTCCATTTGATGGGTTACTACAACTATGGTTATTTTAAACTCGTTATTGATTTTTCTCAAAAGTTTAAGTATTGATTTTGTAGTATTAGGATCTAATGCGGAAGTGGCTTCATCACAAAGTAATACACTTGGATTTAATGCAAGTGCTCTGGCAATCGCTATTCTCTGTTTTTCGCCTCCGCTCAACTGCCTTGGTTTGGCGCCTGCTTTATTTTCTAACCCTACCAAGGTCAATAGCCTTTCCACTTTGCCTTTTATCTCTTTTTTATCGGCCTTCCAAATTTCAAATGGCAATGATATATTATCATATACGTTTTTTCTATTTAATAGATTAAAATTTTGAAATATCATTCCAAGATTTTTTCTTAAAGACCTCATATCTTTTCCATTTAAATTCTTAACTTCTTTGCCCAATACCTTTATGCTTCCTGTATCGTATGTCTCGAGTCCATTTAAACATCTGAGTAATGTGGATTTTCCGGCACCACTGTGTCCGACTATGCCAAATATTTCGCCTTTTTCTATGCTGAGATTTATATTTCTTAGTATATTTTTATTTCCAAAACTTTTGCTAACATTACTAATATCTATCAATACTATTAGCCTCCTTTAAATAAAAATTACATCTTGATGTTTTATTTATGATCGTAGCAAATTGCATAATTGATTTATCCATAAAGTATAGCTATATAAAATATCTGAATTTTTCAATATGCAATTTTCTTGATCATAAATATTAAATCTTTAAAATGCGGCTATGATTGATCCTTGAAAATGGTCATCTATAAATTTCTTGACTTCTTTCGATTGATAAATTTTGATAAACTTTTTTACATTCTCAGAATTTTTATTATCTTCTCTTGCAGTTATATAATTAATCCAAGGTGAATTCTCTACTGATTCTAAAAATATTGAATCTTTTTTTGGATTTAATTTAGCTTCCATGGCATAATTACTATTTATTGCGGCACAAGTGGCATCATCTAATGTACGTGGTGTCATGGCCGCATCAACTTCCAATAATTGAATTTTTTTAGGATTTTCAATTATATCTTTTTTAGTAGCATTTATGCCTACCCCGCTTCTTAATTTTATTACATGTGCCTTTTCCAGTAAGGCAAGAGATCTAGCTTCTTGAGTGGGATCATTATTGACTGCAATTTTATCTCCTGTTTTAAGCTGATCTAATGATTTTATTTTTTTTGAATATATGCCCATAGGAAGAAGTATAGCTTTAGCAACTTGGACCAAATGCATTTTGTGTTTTTCGTTAAATTCATTTAAATAAGGTGTAGTTTGAAACACATTTACATCTAACTGCTTATCATTTAATTGTATATTTGGTTGAACGTAGTCATTAAAAGTTACTATTTTTACATCAAGTCCCTGTTTTTTTGCAATTTCCTTAACTTTTTGTACTGTCTCTTCATGAGGGCCGGCTGTTACACCTACCTTAATGACATTTGATTGTTGCTCAGAGGATTTGTTTGAGTTTTTATTTGTAATTCCGCACCCCGAAAACAATCCTACTAATAAAATTACTGATAATAAAATACTATTTATTTTTTTCACAGTTCAAGACCTCTTTTTCATATTTTTGTTGTATTTAATGATATATATTTTTATTAAAAGAAAAAATCAGTGTATATTATATACAATTTATAAATTTCCTTATATATTTCACTAGCATAGTTGTTTATCACACAAAATTTATACAAAATAAAAAGGCAGAACTTTGTATAATAATTACAATTATATCAAAGTTAGCCTCTAGTTTGTCTAGTCTGCTAATATAAATATATATTTTGATTTAATAATTTAAATTGTTTTAAAATACTTCTAATTTTTTATAAAAGATTGTTTTTTAGACTTCGGATTCCAAAAAACAAAAAATTCCACCTCACTTCAGAGGCAGAAGATTAATTCCACGGTTCCACTCTGTTTATCCTATAAAGCATGAAAATCAATCCACACAAATACAAGACAACTCTTTTTGGTACAATTATACCGCAACACTTTAACGAGCATACTCGCTGAAGTCTACTAAACTTCAATTCAGAGCTCCAAGATGCACTTCAATTATTATTGACTAAAATTTTCTTTCATCCATGGAAAATTTTCTCTGATAGTCAAAATATAATTTACTCTTCTTATCATTGCAATCACATATGTAATTAAACTTTTTCTATAATACCATATAAATAAAATTTAATCAAGTATATATTTCAATTTAATTAAACTTAATTCTACAAAATAGTCATGTAGATTAAAATAATATTGAATATTTTATAGAACTGAATACTTATCTAATATTAGGATAAAATATGAAAATGTATATAATTTTAGATGATTGGAGGTTTGCTGCCCTTACAATAATTTCTACTATATATTTGTGAGCAGCTATTTATGTATGAAAATAGGTATTCCCAAAGGATTATTATACTGTAAATATCATCCTTTTATTGAAACTTTCTTTGAAGAACTGGGAGCAGAGATAATAACTTCACCTGATACCAATAAATATATACTGGACGCAGGAGTAAAATACTGTGTAGATGAAGCTTGCCTTCCCATAAAAATATTTCATGGGCATATAGACGCTATAAAAAATAAATGTGATATGATATTTATTCCTAGAATTATGCAGTTAAAAGAAAGAGAATTTATATGTCCTAAATTTTGCGGACTTCCCGAAATGATATTGAATGATATTTCAAATATGCCGCCTATATTGACTTATCCTGTATATGCTTTTTCTAAAAATAAATTTAGAAATTGGGTTTTGAAGTCAGGTTTAACATGCACTAAAAACGTTTTTAAGATTAAAAAAGCTTATGAAAGAGCTTTGGAAGTACAATATAATTCTAAAAGTCTATTCCACAATTCAAATTTTCCTATAAGAGTAGCTTTAGTAGGTCATCCTTATAATATAAATGATAGTTTTGTTAACATGAATATAATAAAAAAATTAAATAAGCTTGGGATTGGTATATTCACTGAAGAAAACATAGATGAGGACATAATAGAAAAGGGAGCTGCAGAACTGTTTAAAAAACCGTTTTGGACTTTTGCAAAGAATTCCTATGGATTTTCCACTTATCTAGCTGAAAATAAAAAAGTGGATGGAATAATTTACATATCCTCCTTTGCCTGTGGTATAGACTCCGTTGTAATAGAACTCATTAGAAATAAATTAAATAATTTTCCGTTTTTGGTATTAAAAATAGATGAGCAAACTGGAGAAGCAGGATTCAATACTAGAATCGAAGCTTTTCATGACATGCTGGAAAGAAGATGCTGTAATTAATGAAAATAACTTTTCCACATCTTGGAAACACTTTTCTTGCTGCAAAAGCTGTGTTTGATGGATTGGGAATTGATTATGTAATTCCACCTCTAAGCAATAAGCAGGCATTGGAAATAGGTGTCCAATACTCTCCAGAAGAAATGTGTCTTCCATTTAAGATAATGATAGGCAATTATATTCAGAGCATAAAAGAAGGTGCAGATACTATTTTAATAGTTGGCAGCTGCGGCCCCTGCAGGTTTGGAGAATACTGTGAACTTCAAATGAATCTATTAAAAAAATTAGGATATAACTTGAATTTCATAGTATTGGATTATCCAAAAGATATAGGTTTAAAGGAGCTCTTTAGAAGAATAAGTATGATTGCTTCAGGAAGCAGTAAGAGTACTATTGAAAAATTGAGAATAGCCAAATTGGGACTTAAAATAATAAACTTAGTTGATGATATTGAGAAAAAAGCTAAGCTTTTAGCTGGTTATGAATTAAAGAGAGGACGATGTAAAGATATCTTAAATCATTGTAAAGAAAGGGCAGCTGAAACCACTTCACCGGAAGAAATGGTATGTGTGTTAAAGAATTATATCAAAAAATTAGATGAGATCCCCATTTCCAAAAGTAAGGAGCCTTTGAAAATTGCAATAATAGGCGAAATATACACAATAATAGAACCTTTTTCAAACCTGTTTATAGAGGAAAAACTTATGGATTATGGAGTATCTACAGTCAGATCTCTTACTCCCAGCTGGTGGGTCAAAAATGCTGCTCTGTCACCACTCAAATTAAATTCTATTAATATAAGAACAGCATCCAGAAGATATCTCCCCTTTTATATAGGAGGTCATGCGAGAGAATGTATAGGAGAAGCTGTCCTGGCAAATAAAAAGGGATTTGATGGTGCAATTCAGATTTTTCCTGTAGGATGCATGCCGGAAATAGTGTCAAAATCAATATTACCTACTATAGCAAAGGATAAAAATTTTCCTATACTCACTTTAGTAGTAGATGAAATGACCGGTGAAGCAGGATATGTAACTAGAATAGAAGCTTTCTTAGATTTACTTGAAAGGAGAAAAAACAGTGTATTATATGGGAGTTGATGTAGGTTCTGTAAGTACAGATATTGTAATAGTAGATGAAAATATAAATGTCCTTGAATCCTTGTATTTGAGGACGAAAGGAAGACCTATAAATGCAATTCAAGAAGGATTTAAATTTTTAAAAGACAAATATAGTGATAAGGATATAACAGCTGTGGGAACTACAGGAAGCGGCAGACAAATTGCAGCTTCTATTGTAGGTGCTGATGTAATTAAAAATGAAATAACTTCCCACGCAGTTGCTGCTTTACATCTGGATCCTGATGTAAGAACCATAATAGAAATAGGCGGTCAGGATTCGAAAATAATACTGCTTCAAAATGGTATCGTATTGGATTTTGCCATGAATACTGTATGTGCAGCTGGAACCGGTTCCTTTCTTGATAGGCAGGCATCCAGGCTCGATATTCCAATAAATGAATTTGGAAATTATGCTTTAAAATCCACCTGCCCTGCCAGAATAGCTGGAAGGTGTGCTGTATTTGCCGAATCAGATATGATACATAAGCAGCAAATGGGCTGCAGCAATTCAGATATAATAAAGGGATTATGCAATGCTCTCGTCAGAAACTATTTAAACAATGTAGCTAAGGGAAAAGAAATACAATCGAAGATATTTTTCCAAGGAGGAGTTGCCGCTAACATAGGTATGAAAAGTGCGTTTGAAGAAGCATTGGGCAAGGAAATAATAGTACCTAAAAATTTTAAGGTAATGGGAGCCATTGGTGCAGCTATTCTTGCAAAAGAAAGTATAGAAAAAAATAATGCTGTTACTAAATTCAAAGGATTTAATTTAATAGATATAAATTTTGTATCCAAAAGTTTTGAATGTACAGGGTGCCCTAATAGATGTGAAGTTGTAAAAATACTTGGCAGTAAAAAAATTATAGGATTCTTCGGTGGAAGATGTGAAAAATGGAATAAAACTATTTCCGCATAAGGGAAATAGTTTTATTCCATTTTAGTACAAGCCTCATCGAGTAATTTGACAAAAAGAAAAAATTTAATATATAATATTCATATAGGTATTGTGTATTTTCATAAATTAATAAAGTTTATGTTATTACATATTACAAATAACATACTTTCTGTCTACAAATTTCATATTTTTATCATCTGTTTTTATATTTCTGTAAAAGCATTTCATTTTTCATATGAATATTAAACAATATAAAATCCACATAAAGGATGTGATTCAATGTCAAAAAAACAATATAAAATATTTAAGATAATGAGCAAATTTGCTTTCATGTTTGTAGGAGCTACTCTAGCTTCTGTAGCTCTGGAATTATTTTTAATTCCTAATAATGTAATAGATGGTGGTGTTACCGGTATATCTATTATATCCAGTTATCTTACAAAATTACCTCTTGGACTATTTATATTTGCATTAAATATACCTTTCCTGTTAGTAGGATATAAACACATTGGAAAAACTTTCACCCTTTCAACTTTATTTTCCGTAACATCCCTGTCAATTATGGTATCTATTCTTAAACCAATTCCTGGTTTTACAAATGATACTCTCCTGGCTTCGGTTTTTGGTGGAATAATACTTGGAGTTGGAATTGGATTGATAATAAGAAATGGAGGTTCTTCAGATGGTACCGAAATCATAGCTATAATTTTGGACAAGAGAACAGGTTTTTCTATAGGTGAAATAGTTATGTTTTTCAATGTATTTATACTGAGCAGTGCCGGCCTTGTATTTGGATGGGACAGGGCTATGTATTCGCTTGTAACTTATTTTATAGCTTTTAAAGTAATTGATATAACTGTAGAAGGACTTGATGAATCAAAAGCTGTGCTTATAATTTCAGACAAATATGAAGATATAACTGAAGCAATTTTGGCAAGGCTGGGAAGAGGTGCTACGCTTTTAGATGGTAAAGGTGGTTATACCAGTACTCCAACCAATGTAATATATGTAATAGTATCCCGTCTTGAAATAGCTAAATTAAAATCAATAGTTTATGGTTTCGATCCCACTGCACTTATGACCATTGGCAACGTTGAGGTTTCGGGAAAGAGTTATAAGAAAAAATCAATACATTAACATAAGATACCAATTAGCAAATACGTGAAAAGTATATTTTTCGTATCTGCTAATTGTATATTAAGAAACTCTAGTTCCAGATATCTTCAGTCAAAGAATCAATTTTCTTTTTCCTTTTTTCAGTTTCCTCTATGTTTACAGTTATTTTATCTTTACATACGTCGAGTACACAGCCTTCTTTTACATTTTTAGGTAAATTTATTCTCTTTATATCAATCATGGTCTTATCCTCTTTTTCACAAACGGCATAGGGTCCTTCAAACCTGTCTATTATAACTCTCATTTTTAAATCTTCCACCTCCTAAAATTTAACCAATCTTTTCAGCATAAATATGTCAAATATCAAATATTATATAATTGATACTGTAACTAGAATATATTTCTTTTATCAATTAATATATAAATTTTATTTTTGTTTTCAATTAATGGATTCAAGAAACTCATAGTCTTTATATTGATTAAAAATTCTAATACGAGTCCCATTGATATCCAAAATATACAGTTTACAATTATATAAGCAGTGAAATAAATTACATAATTTAAGGTAAAACTAAGATGCTTCAATATATAGGAATTAGGACTTATTATAAATATGGAATAAAAAATCCCGAGAGGAATCCACAAGCTTAAAATTCCGAGAAAAATTTCCCCTAATTTTATAGTCGGAGATTTCTTTGAAAAATCTCCGTTGAAAAATCTCTTATATAGATTCCATTTTATACTTTGGGATATTATTAGAAGAATTGAAAAAGTTATGATCATATATAAAATGTAAAATATGAATTCTTTAAACAGGTAAAGTTGATTATATGCAAAAACTTTTACAGTTAAGAATATAAGTATAAATATAAATATAAGCATGAGATTTTTAACATCTAATATAAATTTAAACTTTCCCTTAATTTTCATTCTATTCCATTCTTCACAATAATAATTCATCATTTCTCCTCGCTCAAGAATTATTTGATAATAACAGTATATTTAACGATAAGATTATTTGATAATATTATTTTTATTATTTTGTATAAGATAGATTATACCATTCTTTGTAAATATGATCTAATTTAATTATACAATATTTTTATTAACTTGAATTGATTTGAGTAAATAAAAAATCACTATCCAAAGTTAAATTTGAATAGTGATTTTTTATTTAATTACAATTTACTTGATGTATTCATACCAACTTCCATGGCCTTTATATTTAAATTTATGAATTGTTCTTTCACGTTTTCCCTCACAATTTTTCTCCAATCTATTTCTGAAATCTGTAATATCTTTAATAAGGCTCCTAACATGATTATATTTTGAGATTTTATATTTCCAAGTTTTTTAGCCTCTTTTGCTGCATCGATTATCGTAACGTTTTTTATATGTGATCTTATGTTTTCTATAACACCTTCAGGATATTTTTCTTTTTCTGAAAGAACAGTAGCTGAAGGTATTTTATAATCATTTACAATTAATCTTCCATCTGATTTCAAATATTCAATCCATCTCAGTGCTTCTATTTCCTCAAAAGCAACAATCACATCTGCACTACCTTTTCCTATAATTGGCGAGTACACTTTATCTCCGTATCTAACCTGTGTGGTGACGCTTCCGCCCCTCTGAGCCATGCCATGGACTTCTGACATTTTTACGTCATAATCTGCAGCTATAAGGCCTGAAACCAGTACTTTAGACGCTAATATAATTCCCTGACCTCCAACGCCTACAAACAAAATATTTTTTACTCCGCTCATTATCTGTCACCTACCCTTTCTATTGCATCAAAAGGACATATTTGTGCACAGACAGAACATCCGACACAAATATCTTCATCTATATGTGAAAAATCTGAAATTGATATAGCTGGACACCCTGACTTTATACACATCTTACATTTTTTACACTTCTTCTCATTCACTCTATAAACAGTTTTAACAACGTTAAATTCCTCTTTGTCTTCTTTACTTAATTTTTTCAGCACACAAGGCCATTTAGTTATAATTACGGAAGGTCCTTCAGCTTCCAGAGCTTTGTCTAAAGCACTTTCTGTTTCGCTTAAATTAAGTGGATTTACTGTCCAAATATTTTTTATTCCTATGGACCTGCATAATTGGTCTATGTCTATGGCAATGGTTTTTTCTCCCATTAAGGTGTATCCTGTACCTGGATTTTGTTGATGTCCTGTCATTGCAGTTATCCTGTTGTCTAATATTATGGTAACTGAATTTCCCTTATTGTAAACTTTATCAATTAATCCCGTAATGCCAGAATGGAAAAAAGTAGAATCTCCCAGCACTCCAACTACTTTTTTATCTATTCCGTTGATTTTGAAAGCCTTTTCAGCTCCATGGGAAGCACTTACGGAGGCGCCCATACACACACATGTATCCATTGCATTTAAGGGCTCTGCACAGCCTAATGTATAGCATCCTATATCTCCCGTGATCATTATGTCCTTTTTCTTAGATAGTGTATAAAATAATCCTCTATGTGGACATCCTGCACATAGAGTAGGAGGCCTAGATATAACTTCTTTTTTTAAATCTTCTACGGAACTAGCCGTTTCCTTCATGTTTTCAGCATTTGTTTCTAAAAGAGAAGATGAAATAATATCTGGATTTAATTCGCCTACCCTTGGTATTTTGCCTTTGCCTATACAATTAATTCCCCTTGCCTTAATCTGTTCCTCTATATAGGGTTCTAATTCTTCAATTACATAAAGTACTTTAACTTCTTGTGCAAATTTCTTTATTTTCTCAAAAGGAAGAGGATTCGTAAAACCAAGTTTTAAATAAGAAGCCTCATTTCCAAAAACTTCTTTTGCATATTCATAACTTATTCCTGAAGTTATAATTCCTATCTGTCTATCACCCCATTCGATTTTATTTAAATCAGTAATATTGCTAAATTCTTCTAGCTTTTTCAATCTGTCTTCTACTTTTACGTGAAGTTTTCTTGCATTTGCCGGTATAGTTATAAATTTAGATGTATTTTTAAAATATGGTTTTATTTTCACATCTTCCCTTGGAGAAAGTTCAACTAAAGATTTGGAATGACACACCCTAGTGGAGACTCTAAATACAACTCCAGTATCGAATTTTTCCGATATTTTAAAAGCTTCCTTTATAAAATTTTTGCATTCCTGACTGTCACTGGGTTCTATCATGGCCATTTTAGAAAATTTACCATAATATCTGTTGTCCTGTTCGTTTTGTGAAGAATGCATTCCCGGATCATCTGCCGAAACTAAAACAAACCCCCCGTTAACCCCAATGTATCCGAAGGTCATAAGAGGATCTGCGGCTACATTTAATCCAACATGCTTCATTGCTGTAAGAGATCTTGCTCCTGCGATAGATGCTCCTATAGCTACTTCCGTTGCTACTTTCTCGTTTGGGGCCCATTCTGAGTATATGTTTTCATAATTTGAAATGTTTTCAAGTATTTCTGTAGAAGGTGTTCCCGGATAAGCTGATGCTACAGTTCCACCGGCTTCAAAAAATCCTCTTGCAATGGCTTCATTACCTGTCATAAGTGTTTTCATTATATATACTCCCTCCAAAATAATACTATAATAAATATATACAAATTTGAAATAGTAATTTCGCTTTATATTATTTTAAAAGCATATATTATGCCAAATGTTTTACAGGTAAAAGAGCGTTATTTTATAGAGGTTTATTTATAGAAAAGGGATAAATGGTACATAAAATTTACCCATTTAACCCTTTTCTATAATTTCATACTATTATCTTTTAAATAATTTAGAACTTTTTCACCAAAGTTTGTAATTACACTTCCCCCCCTGCCTCTATTTATTTTTATCATCAAATTTTTTTCCAGTTCTATGAGCATAACTCTTATTTCCTGTTCACTTAAAAAAATATTTTTTTGTCTGGCTATTTTATATAAACTTCGTCTTCCCATTCTCTTTTTATTTTTATATCCTCTATCTAATTCACTCAGTAAAAATATATATTTTTCTACATCTTTATCAATTTCACTTAAAAATTTTTTGAATATAATTTCTTCATTACTATTAAATATACTTTTATGAGATTTCTCTCTGTAAAAAGGTAGATCTTCTAAATCTATTGTCTTAATGCCTAAACTGGTAAAGTATTCTATATAGTTTTTAAGTTCTCTCACATTTCCGTTCCAATTATGATGAATCAAAGCATTTTCAGCTGATTTTGTCAATGTAAAATTAACATTTAATTGGGACTTTATTTCATTAAATAAAGGGATTATATCATCTCGTCTATCTCTTAAAGGTGGTAAATTCAATGGAAGTACACTTAATCTGTAATATAGATCTTTTCTAAATTTCCCCTGACTTATCATATTTCTTAAATTTCTATTAGTTACAGAAATTATTCTAATATCTACTTTGATTAATCCACTTCCTCCTATTCTCATAACTTCCCTTTCCTGAAGCACCCTTAGAAGCTTTGTTTGAAGATTTAGCGGCATTTCACCTATTTCATCTAAAAACAAGGTACCTTTATGGGCAAGTTCAAATAACCCTGGCTTTCCGCCCTTTCTAGCACCTGTAAAGGCTCCCTCTTCGTATCCGAACAATTCACTTTCTAAGAGACTTTCAGTGATAGCAGCGCAATTTACAGCTACAAAAGGGTAATTTTTTCTTGACGAGCTGTTATGTATAGCTTGTGCAAATAATTCTTTACCAGTGCCACTTTCTCCAGTTATCAATATTGATGAATCTGAATCCGCCATTCTTCTTGCGATTTTTTTATATTTTTTTATAATTTCACTTTCACCTAATATATCATCAAATGTGTATTTTGCTCTGTATCCTTGTCCAATTATTTGTGCTCTGAATCTGTATTGCTTTTTTTCTATGTCATTAAATTTTTTAATTATCACAACTACGCCATAAAGTATACCTGAATTAACCAGCGGATGTGCAGATAGTACAACATCGTATCCGTTTATTTTTATAAGTCTTTCAGTAAGTGGATGTATGTTTTTTAATACCATGTCGAAAGGTAGGTTTGGAAATAATTCAGCTATATCCTTTCCAAGAGCATTATTTTTATTTATGCCAATTATTTCTTCTGCACCCTCATTGTAAGTATAAATTTTACCTTCAGGATCAATTCCTATTATTCCATCATCTAAAACTTGAAGTAATACTTTAAGTTCACTCCCAAAGCGATTTGTCTGTCCTATTACATAAGACAAGCCAAAATTTTTACTGACAATTTCCTTGTATCCCATTCTTATATTTTGATTTTGTAAAATATACAGTAAGTTTAATTTTTCCCCTATATCCAGTATGGTGATTATATCCAAAAGGCTGTGTCCTATATTTATAATTTGTTTAGCACCTTTGGTATTACAGGCTGATTTTCCCAATAAAATAAGATTTTTACCACTCACGTCCCTATCAATGCCAGGATACATAGGAGTGATCTCCACATGTCGTATGCCCAGTTCATATAATAAACACACCATTTCTATGGACATTTCCATACTTTCATCTAAAAGCCATACATGAGATCCCTTCGGAATATTCATTATCTTGTTAAATCCAGTTTTTGAAATAGTCCTATTTGCAATCACTATCTTACTCTCTAAGTTCAAGTAGGGTTTTACTTTCCTTAAAATATAGTATGATTGGACAAGGATAAGATCTGCATTTATTACTTTCCTTACATTGGGTTCATCTATATAAAATTTTTCTATAGATAAATTATTCGAAAATAAAGCAGTAATCTGTTTACCGTAGGTATCCACTGCGTCCTTTCCGTAACCTATTATTGCAATTTTTTTATTCATATTTTTCATCCTTTAAATTAATTATCCACTATAGTATAACATATCTATTCCAATATGCTTTAAGCTAAAGACTATAATTGCCTATAACGTATATATGCCGGCAATTATAGCCTCTAAATTATTATTAAATATTGTTTATTTTTAATTGCTGCTAAAGTTTAGTATATTGTGGCTCTTGCTGTTGGATATATTTTTGTCTTCCATTAAGTATTTTCAAGGCTTCATCTAGGTTTTTTGCTATATTCTGAAAATCATTTTTGGCATTTTGATCCTGGGTTTCCAGTGCAAATGTCTTCATAGTTGCAGCTGCGCTCTGAACCCCAGCTATTGCTTGCTGCATTTGAGTTCCGACTGTCATATTTTATCACCTCCTTTTTTAAATCATCCTTTGGGTTTGAATAATAAAGCCCCAATAAATCCAAAAATTATAGCAGCAGATATACCGGCACTGGTAACTTCAAAAATTCCAGTTAATACTCCTATTATTCCATATTCTTTAGATTCCATAATAGCACCCTTCACAAGTGCATTTCCAAAACTGCTTATAGGTACAGAGGCACCTGCTCCAGCAAATTTTATAAGCGGCTCATATAGTCCAAATCCTCCTAATATGGCTCCAACTACTACAAGAGTAGTTGTAGTATGGGCCGGAGTCATCTTAAAGACATCCATCATGATCTGGCCTATTACACATATTAATCCGCCTACTACAAATGCCCAAATAAACTTTTCCATATAAATAAATGCACCTCTTTTCTATGTTTCTATAGATACTCCATGGGCGATACAGGGTATACTTTCCTTCTGCTGATAGGACATGGGTGACATAAGTGCTCCTGTGGCCACTATCAATATTTTGTTTATTTTCTTTCTATTCATCTCTTTTAAAAAGTGACCATAAGTTACTGTGGCAGAGCAGGCACATCCACTGCCACCCGAAAATACAGGCTGATCCTTTTTATACATTAAAATGCCGCAGTCTGTAAATACTCCCTGGGGAAATTCAAAACCGTCTTTCTTCAGCATTTTTCTAGCTATTTCATGCCCTATTTTGCCTAAATCTCCAGTGGCTATAATATCGTAGTAGGATGGATCCCTGTGCAGGTCTCTGAAATGTGCCTCTATTGTGTCAACTGCTGCAGGTGCCATAGCTGCTCCCATATTAAACGGGTCGGAAATTCCCATATCTATTACTCTGCCTATGGTGGCTGAAGTGACTTTAGGTTTATCATATCCTTTGCCGATTACTGCAGCACCTGCTCCAGTTACCGTCCATTGTGCTGTAGGAGGCTTTTGCCCTCCATATTCAGTAGGATACCTGAATTGTTTTTCTGCAGCTGCATTATGGCTTGAAGTTCCACAGAGGACATAATTGGCTCCACCGCTATCTACAATAAAAGATGCCAAGGCTAATCCTTCCATAGAACTAGAGCATGCGCCGAATATGCCCAGATATGGTATCTTAAGGCTTCTCGCAGAAAAACTGCTGCTGGTTATCTGGTTCATAAGATCTCCACTGGTAAAAAAGTTTATGTCTTCCTTTTTAATTTTTGAATTTTTTATAGCTATATTACAGGCTTCTTCCAGCAATTTTTTTTCAGCCTTTTCAAAACTATCCTGACCAAGCCAAATATCTTCATGGAGTAAATCAAATTCTTTAGCCAGTGCACCTTTTGCTTCAAAAGGTCCTCCTACGGCAGAACATCCCAATATAATTGGCTTGGATTGAAATATCCATGATTGATGTCCCTGAATCATCTACATCCCACCTAACCATTGAATAATTATTCTCACAATAGCCATTACAAATGCGGAAAAAACTCCAAAACTTATTACAGAGCCTGCCAGCTTAAACATATTGCCGCCTACTCCCAGAACAAACCCTTCACTTTTATGCTCTATAGCACAGGATGCAATGGAATTTGCAAAACCAGTGACAGGTATGGCAGTACCTGCCCCAGCCCACTGGGCAATATGATCAAATACTCCAAATCCCGTAAGTAATACAGATATTATTATCAAAATTGCAGATGTAGGATTTCCTGCAGTTGTCTCTGTAAAATTAAAATATTTTATAAACATAAATTGAAGTCCCTGACCTACAGCACATATTGTACCTCCCACTAAGAATGCCTTTAAACAGTTTGTAAAAACCTTTCTTTTCGTTTCATTTTCTTTTGCAAAGTTCTGATACTGCTGCTGTGCAGGAGTTAATTTTTTTTTCTTTTTATCAGACATTGTATCACCTTCTATCCCAATAAATAGGGTTTTAATTTTTCCAATATGTTTTTTAGTATAATAGAATCTTTTTCATAAATATTCTTGGCATTTTTATCCTGTGTATCCAAGGCAAAAGACATTAAATCCGATTCTGCCTTTTCAAGATTGGCATAAAGCATTTCTCTCAGATTTAATTTAGGGACCTGAATCATATCATCAAATAGATCTACGTATAGTTCGCCTCTGGAATTTACTTGACCTATAAATACATTATCTAGAGAAACTCCTAGAAGCTCCAGCTGCTCATTTAACCAACCCTGATTCAGCCCGAGGTTGCTTAAAGATTCATTTATAACATTTCCATCCAGTATTACAGTTTGAGGTGCTCCCTCAGGGGAAGTTTGTATTCCCAAATCTTTTGGGGTGACAGGTTTTTTGTCAGATTTCAACATTACATTTATATCCCCGGTAGATTCCATTATTGCAAATTCTACATCTGCTAGATTAAATACGTTTTTGGAACGAAGTTCTCTGATGATATCTTCACCGCTGTATCTGACTTTGCTCAAATTTTCTTCCATAATTTTTCCCTTTTTAACAATTATTATATCTTTCCCATTTATCAAGTTATATATAAATTTACTTTTCATGCATATATAATCCAGAGCTATTGGAATAAGTATCCATACAGCCAATGTAATTATGCCAAACACCCAGTTGGGTATAATATTTACGGAAATCAATACAATTAAAACAGCTATTACGATATAGTTTATAAAATTAAAAGGAGTTATTTTTGTCCAGCGTTTTTTGCCCAGTACTTTTATACAAAGTAAAGATAAAAAAAATAATGCTGTTGATTTTAATAGAATTGCAATCCAAATCTTCATATACTATTCCTCCAAATCAATTACTTTTATACTGGGGTTCCTCATATTCTAAAAATTTAATTCTCTTTTTCAAGTCCTGAACTATACCATCCACAGCTTCAAAAGATTCTCTATATATGCCTTTGGCCTTTTTATCCTGTTCTTGAAGAGAATATAGTCTCAAAGTACTTTCTGCGCCTTTTAAGGTTATCATTGTTTGTTTTACTTTAGATCCCACAGTCAATTTTTAATCCCTCCTCTTTCACTATATTTTTCCCCTTTATTTACAAAGTACAAATTAAATCTTTTAATTTAGCTTTACCTTATTTGTATTAAATTATTACGTTTAATTTTATGAATTTCGACAAAAATAACTCCAACTTAATTTTTATAAGTTGGAGTTCAAATCATTTGTTTATTGTTGAAACAGACTACATACTTTTTATAGCTTCATATATTATATTTAGTCCCTTTTCCAATTCTTCCTGCGTAATTATAAGAGGTGGAAGAATTCTTACTACATTATCCCTGCCGGCGGTTAGGACAAGAAGACCTTTCTCAAAGACCTTTTTTTGAATCTCAGAAGCTTTCCCCTTGATTTCTACGCCTACCATTAATCCTATTCCTCGAACTTCTTTTATATTTTTAGAAGAGTTATTTTTAAAAAATTCTTTGATAAATTTTCCTTTTTCAGCTACCTTTGCTAAGAAACTTTCATCAGTAATTTCATTTAACACTTCTATGGCTCCAGCTGCACAAACTGGATTTCCTCCAAAAGTGGAACCGTGATCTCCATACTTAAAAGTATCTTTAAGTTTCTTGTTGCAGAGAACAGCACCCATTGGAAGACCTCCTCCAAGAGTCTTGGCTACGGATATAATATCCGGCTGTACATTGTAATTATTGAATCCATATAGCTTTCCCGTTCTTCCCAGACCGCATTGAACCTCATCGCATATGACCAATATATCATTTTTTTCAGCTATTTCAAATACTTTGCTGACAAATTCCTTACTCAATGGATTCACTCCACCTTCTCCTTGAACTGCTTCTATCATAATAGCACACACAGTTGAATCTACAGCTTTTTCCAGGGCTTCTACAGTGATATCAATATGTTTGAACCCCTCCGGAAAAGGATAAAAGTATTTATGAAGTTCCTCTTCTCCAGTAGCCTCCAGCGAGGCCATTGTTCTTCCGTGAAAACTTCTATCTAAAGTGATTATAGTATTTCTTCCCTTTCCATATTTTTCAAAACTGTATTTTCTTGCAAGCTTTATGGAACCTTCATTAGCTTCCGTTCCTGAATTGCAAAAAAATACCTTGCTCATATTTGAGATCTCCGTAAGTTTTTTGGCTAACTTCAACACGGGAATATTTAAAACTATATTTGATGTATGAACTAATTTTTCCAGTTGATCTTCCACAGCTTTTATCCATTTCTCATTTCCATGTCCTAATGCCATAACCCCTATACCTGAAGTGAAATCCAAATATTCTTTATTCGAGACATCATATAACTTACATCCTTTAGCATTTGTAAATACCACAGGAAGATGTTTATAAGTGTTAATTAGATATTTTTTTGCATAATATAAATAATCCATAAAAATTTCCATTATACAGAACTCATATTATCCTGCAAATGGTTTTGCCCCCCTTTTATATAAAGTACGCTCTCGAAAACTCAGAGAGCTTGATTTTTATATATTATA
>NZ_JBHMIY010000032.1:0-43314 GCF_042436595.1 Clostridium sp. MT-14 | reverse complement strand
AAATTCAGGTCCTCCGCTGGCACATTTGGTAAAATACAGCCCTGTCACGTTGGGATCCTGTCCATCTCCGCTTATATTCTTGCCTATCTCCCCTATTATAAGTACGTCAAATTTCGGTATGAGTATCTGGGCCATCCTTTTTCTGCTCTCTTCAAGAAGAGCTTCTTCCTTCTCCAATCCAAGTATCTCATCTTTCGTAAGTATGGTTATCTTATAGGTATCATCATAGGCATTTTCAACTGTGGATACGGCAAAAAGCAGCTTGATCCTCTTAGCTATCATGCACCCAACTCCGGGTATAAGCTCATGGAATCTTTCAAATCCCTTACTGTGAACTGAATCCGCCCCCCGCTGCTTCCCAAGACCTATAACGAGCATTTTGCAGGCACCGCTTTCAACCCTGCCTCTAAAACAGGTATGCGGTTTTATTCTGGGAATTATAACCACTCCATCGGCCTCCAGAGCACTTTTGGCAACATAGACAGTCAATCCCGGTTCATATTCTCCAATAGGCTCAACATCTACAGATGCATCTACCTTGACCCCCATTGCTTCCTCCGTAATACCATAAGAGGCTAAAATTCCTGCCTGACCCTCCGGTGTGGCCCCGCCATGACTTCCCATGGCAGGTATGATAAATGGCTCTGCTCCAGCTCCTTTCAGGCAGTCCACAACTGTCTTAGCCATTTTAGCTATATTTGCAACTCCACGGCTGCCAACACCCACTGCAATTCTCTTGCCTTTCAAATCCATATTTTTTATACTCTGTCTTACTTTATCCGCCACTTCAAGTTCTACATTTTCAACTCTATCTTTCTCAAAATTCTGCTTTATTTTCAAGAACCTAGGTAATTCTATTTTAGGAAATTTACTTAAATCCAAAGACTCCATATTTACATCTCCCATTCATTTGGTATTTCATACATGCTCAAAATAATTCATTTATAATTGTTCACTTTTAGATGTCTCTTTCGGTAATGATACCGTCACTAAAAATCCAATTGCCAAAATTATTACTAAACTATAAATCCCTATACCAGAACTGTATTTCATAGTCAGCCATCCAACTATATACGGTCCCAAGAAGCCTCCCAGATTTCCCAGTGCATTTATAACTCCTCTGGCACCACCTGCCATTTCAGCATTAAACAATATAGGTGGTATTGTCCAGAATACGCTTGAAGCTGCTTGAAGAAATACACCGCATCCAATTAAAAATGCAAATGACAGCCATATATTGGATTTGGTTTGAACTGACAGCAACAAACATATGGAAAATCCGATCAAAGGTAATGCAGTATGCAGTCTTCTATTTCCGCTTTTGTCAGATAGATGAGAAAATACATACAGTCCAACTATAGTGCCTATATACGGCAATGTAGACAACCACCCCACACCATTCATTCCTGATTTAGTAAGTTCTTTTATCAAAGTTGGAAGCCACAGCGAGAAACCATATATTCCGGTCTGATAGCAAAAATATATTATAATCAATTTCCACATATTTATATTGGAGAATATATCTTTAAAAGATACTGCAGTTCCCTCCAGATCTTTTATATTTTCCTGCTCTTCTTTTATTTTTCGTGTAATATACTCTTTTTCTTCTTTAGATATCCACTTAGCATCTTCAGGCCTGTCACTTATAAGCGGAAGCCAAACCAGTATAAGTGCAAGGGATATTATGCCTTCTATTACAAAAACGGCACGCCAGCTGTACGCAGTTATAATCCACCCGGAAAGAGGTCCGGTTATTATGGAAGCTATAGGCACATTCATTATAAAATATGCATTTGCCCTTCCCCTTTCTTCATTTGGAAACCAATGACTTATAATGGTAAGTATTGCGGGCCAAACACCACCTTCAGCAACTCCCAACAGAAAACGAATTGCAAGCAGCTGTGGTACATTCTTGACAAATCCTGATACAACTGCAAGTCCACCCCAGGCTAAAATGGAATAGGCTATAAATTTCTTGGCACTTCCCTTTTCAGCTATTTGACCACCAGGTACCTGCAGAAACAGATACCCTACAAAGAATATTCCTGCAGCAAGGCCCGTAATACTAGCTGTCATAGCTAGCTCTTCACTCATTCCTCCTGCCATTGCAAAACCTATATTTGTACGATCCATAAATGCTACTATATAAACCAGTATTGCAGGTGGGATTATATGAATCCAACGTCCACTGGGTATTTTATCTATACTTTTTTGCATTTGAATTCCTCCTTAAAATACTATAAATAATTCTCATTCGAACAAATAACCTACACATAGTTGCACACTCTGCATATTGCAGTATCATTGAAGCCCAATGCTTCTGCCTTTGTAACTTTTCCCTCTGCCACATGGATGACTTCATTCAGCAGTTTCTCGCCCAGCTGTTCTACCGTATCTTTTCCCGATAGAATTCCGCTTGCATCAAAATCTATATTTCCCTTCATCTTTTCAAAGGTATATTTGTTGCCCGTCACTTTCAGCACCGGCGATATTATATTGCCCGTAGGAGTTCCCCTTCCCGTAGTAAACACTATTATCTGGCATCCTCCTGCTGCAAGCCCTGTCACAGATGCTATATCAAAACCCGGTGTATCCATTATGACCAATCCCTTTTTACTTGGAAAATAAGCATAATCAACTACTTCTACTATTTGCCTGTGTCCTCCCTTGTGTATGCATCCCAGGGATTTTTCCTCAATGGTGCTTATGCCCCCTGCCTTATTGCCAGGCGATGGGTTTCCTTCCCTTAAGTCTTCCCCTGCAGTCTTTAAATGCTTTTCATATCTCTTGACTATTGATATAATCCTATCGCTTATTTCAGGAGTAGCTCCCCTGGCTGCGAGCAGATGCTCCGCACCTATGAATTCAGTTGTCTCACACAATATTGAAGTCGATCCCAGATCCACCAGCCTGTCACTCATATCACCAAGAACCGGATTGGCTGCCAGCCCGGAAGTTGGATCAGATCCTCCGCATTCCGTACCTACTATGAGTTCAGATATGTCAGCTTCTTCCCTTTCAAGTTCAGATGCCTCCTGTGCCATCTCCCTTGCATATTCAATTCCCTTGGCTATAGTAGCACTTGTACCTCCCTCCTCCTGAATTACCAGTTTCTTCAACGGTTTGTTTGTAACAGCTTTTATCAACTTTGAAACCTCATCAGGCTGGGCATTCTCACATCCCAGTCCTATGAGAACTGTACCGTATACATTTGGATTTGCTGCCAGGCCAACTAATACCTTTACAGTAATATCAAGATCTCCCTTCGCCTGACCACATCCATTCTGATTGATTATGCTGACAGCTCCTGTTACCTGCCCTGCGACTATCCTGCAGGTTTCACTGGAGCATGCACAGGTAGGCAGCACAAGAACCTTATTTCTCACTCCAACCTTTCCATCGGGCCTTCTGTATCCCATAAATTTCATAATATCATCCTCCTTCCCTCTATCTTGTTATATATTTTCCCTTATGCTTATTAAATTGTGCAGATGAACATGCTTTCCTATTTTTATATCTTTTACGGCCCTGCCTATTACCTGCCCGTATTTGTAAATTTTATCTCCTTCACTTATATTGGATACCGAAAATTTATGATAGACAGGTACGTTGTCCACGATAGTAACCTTTTTCAATTCATCACCAATCTTGTACACAGCTGTATCCCCGGTATTTAGTTCCACCATAGCCACAGCCACATTATCTTTTTTGTCTACAATTAAGGAATTTATATTGTCATTCATAATCATTCCCCCTTAAAATTTAAATAATTATTGCTTATCCAGCGCTTTTTTGCCTTCTTCAATAACTTTAATAATTTTATCTACATCATATACGCTTCCACTCCAGGTTCCACCGCTGACAGACTGAAGTGCCGCCCATAGTTTTGTATCATCTGGAAGATCTGGATCAGGCTCAAGATCTGGATTAGGTTCACGTGCTTCTAGTACTTTGGCTGCTTCTTCATAAGAAAGTTTTTTATCCTCAGTTCCAATAAAATTAATCGATCCCTCAAGCTTATTGGTGTCAACTATAATTTCAATAACATCTCCATCACGAAGCTTCCCAAGAGGGCCTCCTGCCAATGCCTCAGGACCTACATGACCAAAACAAGCACCTGTAGAAACACCGGAAAAACGTGCATCTGTGATCAAGGAAACATGTTTACCAAAAGACAGATGTTTTAAAGCAGATGTCAACTGATATGTCTCCTCCATACCTGTTCCCATCGGACCTCCACCCATGACAACCATTATATCTCCAGCCTTGATCTTTCCAACATCTTTAAGCGCTTTAATAGCTGATTTTTCAGAGGTGAAAACCTTAGCTTTTCCAGTGTGTCTAAATACTCCATCATCATCTATAACAGATGGATCAATAGCTGTTGATTTTACCACCGAACCTTGAGGAGCAATATTTCCCATAGGAAAAGTTACTGTTGATGTCAATCCCCTTTCTTTTGCCCTGCTTGGGCTCATTATAATTTCATCAGGATCAAATCCATCTACTTCAACCAAACGTTTTCTACACTGTACACGTCTTTCAGATTTTTCCCACCAATCAAGATTAGCTCCAAGTGTTTCCCCTGTAACGGTAAGAACGTCTTCATGCAAAAGTCCAAGTTTTCTTAAATGAAGCATAACTTCAGGAACTCCTCCTGCTAAAAATGCGCAAACTGTTGGGTAATTAACCGGTCCCATAGGAAGAACACTTACTAAACGGGGAACTTCCCTATTAACCCTTGCCCAGTCTTTTACAGTTGGAATTTTACAACCGGCAGCATGTGCAATTGCAGGCAGATGAAGGAGCAAGTTCGTCGATCCACCAAAAGCAGCATGAACCACCATGGCATTTTCAATAGCTTTATCTGTAACAATATCCCTGGTAGTTATTCCATTATCAGCCATATCCAAAACTGCCCTAGCTGACTGCTTAGCAATTTCTTCCCATATCGGCTGACCTGAAGGTGATAAAGCAGAGTGAGTCAACGCTATTCCCAATGCTTCGGCAATAACCTGTGAAGTACCAGCTGTTCCCAAGAACTGGCATCCACCGCCTGCAGAAGCACAAGCTTTGCATCCCAATCGGCAGGCATCCTCAAATGAAAGCTCATTGTTGGCAAATCTAACTCCAATAGTTTGAATAGTTCCTGCATCTTCCCCTTTTATAGGTTGAAGTGTTGCACCACCAGGAACAATGATAGCTGGCAAATCATGCATAGACACCAGCGCCATCATCATGGAAGGCAGTCCTTTATCACATGAAGCTACACCAATTATTGCACGTCGTGTCGGCAGTGAACGAATTAAACGTCGCAGTACTATTGCCGCATCATTACGATAAGGCAGAGAATCAAACATTCCTGTTGTACCCTGGCTGCGTCCGTCACATGGATCTGTTACGTATGCAGCATAAGGAACGCCTCCAAGTTTCTTGATCTCTTCAGATGCCGCTCTTACCTGCAATCCCAATTCAAAGTGACCTGTGTGTAATCCTAAAGCTATCGGAGTACCGTCATTATCACGAACACCACCTTGATTGCTGAGTATCAGCACGTCACCACCCAAGAGTTTAGATGGCTCCCATCCCATACCGGCACTTAAAGTCATTCCGAATACATTACCGCTAGGTAATTTTTTCAACAATTCCGGAGTAAGTGGAAGCGAACCCTTAGGCCCTTCTGCATGAGTGTGAATTTTATACAAAGCTGCTTTTTCTTCACCAAAAATTGATTTTAATGACACAATTAACCCTTCCTCTCTATAATTAAAATTATTTTGATAACTTAATTAACAAAACATATGGCTAAGTAGCAATTTTTATGAGATTATATGATCTACCTCTTCCATCAGTTCCTTAATTGCATTGGTTTGCTTTTCATCTGCCTGAAGAAAAGGAGTTTTACAGTAGTCTTTAATATCTAAACCTTTAAACATCATTGCTTTCTTTAGAATAGGAATAAAACACTGGCTTATCTCATATAATTCTGACATTTTATCAACACAATTTTGAATTTCAGCTATTTTAGCGATATTTTTATTATTAACCGATTTCACCCAATTTACAAAAATCTCTGGATAAAGATTTGAAAGTGCACTAATGCAACCGCTTCCACCTACAAGAATATTATGGACAAAATTTTCATCAAATCCTGAAAATACCTCAAATCCAGGAAATTCATTCTGTACGGTTTTGATCAGCTTTCTAGTATGTCCCATTTCTGATACCGTATCTTTATATCCAACAATATTGCCATGTTTTCTCAACAAATTAAGTGTAAATTCCGGTGATAGATCATATCCTGTTCTGTCAGGAAAATTATATAAATAAATATTACCCTTTACAGCTTTTGCGATTTCTCCATAGTAAAAATCCAAATTTGCATCCGTTAAACCAAAATAATACGGACTAACAACAATAACAGCATCCGCTCCAACACCAATAGCGTAATTGGAAAGTTCAATTGTATCTTCTATTGTCATACAGCCTGTACCAATAATAGTCTTTGTTCTCTTATTTACATAGGGAACAACAAGATCAATCAATTCTTTCCTCTGTTCAATAGACATTGCATAGAATTCACCTGTACTGCCCATAACAACTAAACCATCTATACCTGAGTCAATAAGATAGTCATAAACATTTTTATTTGCCTGGACATCTAAATTTCCCTCAGCATCAAATGCAGTAATTACAGGAGTTAAAAATTTAGCCTTTTTCACGTGTTATCTCTCCTTCAATAAAAATTTTAGATTAAATTCAAAGCTTATTTTGTAATAGCTATATCCTGCTGCTCGTATCGGCAATTTGACAATTGATAAAGCTAATTCTTCTTTATTTTGTTCGCATATACAAAACTAATTTGTTTATACGAATATCATAATTAATATTATCACAATTTTTTATGATGTCAAGATAATAATTCAGTATTTTTTGCAAAAATTAAAAAGAGCAGTCCTCTGCCCTTTTATCTGTCTTAAATATACGGGATTTCTAATTTTCGACTATATCTCAGGATAATACCCTGTTTTATCCAGATTTACTTATGAACCCTGAGAGCTGCTTGAGACAATCTGGTTGTAATACATATTATAATATACACCTTTTCTATCTATTAAATCCTTATGATTTCCAAGTTCCACTATTCTACCATCTTTTATAACCATTATGATATCAGAATACTTTATAGTGCTGAGCCTATGGGCAATAATAAAGCTAGTCCTATCCTCCATAAGTTTAAACATAGCTTTCTGTATCCCAATCTCCGTTCTAGTATCTATACTGCTGGTAGCTTCATCTAAAATAAGTATAGAAGGATTTGAAAGTACAGCCCTTGCTATGGATATTATCTGCCTTTCGCCCTGGCTTAAATTGCTTCCTCCCTCTTGAATCATAGTATTGTATCCTTCTGGAAGCTTTTCAATAAATTTATCTGCACCTACTGATTCCGCAACTTTTTTTACTTGAGAATAATCTGCATCCAGATTACCATATCTGATGTTCTCAAATATGGTGCCTGTAAAAAGATAGGTATCCTGAAGAACTATACCAAAGCATTTTCTAAGGCTGTCCCTGGTATAATCTCTGATGTCCACCCCATCAATAAAAATTCTCCCGCTGGATACGTCGTAGAACCTATTTAGCAGATTTACGATAGTGGTTTTACCTGCTCCTGTAGGCCCAACCAAAGCTACACTGGTACCTGGATTTATTTCAAGATTTATATTCTTCAATACCTCGACATCTTCCCTATATCTAAAACATACATTTTCAAAAACAATACGGCCTTTACAATCTTCAAGTATTTTCGCTCCAGATGTATCCTTTAATTCCTCTTCCTCATCCAATATTTCAAATACTCTTTCCGCACCTGCAACAGCTGACTGGAGGGTATTAAATATACTTGCTATACTATTTAGGGGTCTGGTAAATTGCCTTGAATAGCTTAAGAAGCTGGCTATAACTCCTACGGTTATAATATCCTTTACAGCTAAAATCCCACCAACTCCGGCTACTGCAGCAAATCCTATATTGTTTATGACATTCATAATTGGCATTAAAAACCCGGACAGTATTTGGGCCTTTAATCCCACTTTACACAACCTACGATTCATTAGATTAAATTTCTCTATGATTTTTTCTTCATGGTTAAAAGCTTTTATTACCTGAAGTCCTGATATGGATTCCTCTATATGACCATTCAATTTCCCAAGTTCTATCTGCTGAATCTTAAATAATTTGCTTGTATTCTTTGCTATACTCTTGGTAAGTAAAAACACCAGTGGAACTGTAATAAGGCTCACAAAAGTCATAATAGGGCTCAAAACAAGCATCATTACAAAAGATCCAAATACTGTCACCGCTGATGACATGAGCTGGGTGGTAGACTGCGATATGGTAGAACTCACATTTTCTATATCATTGGTGAGCCTGCTCATTATCTCCCCATGGGTATTTCTGTCAAAAAAAGATATTGGAAGCTTCTGAAGCTTATTAAATAAATTTTCCCTGAGTCTTATTATTATTCTTTGGGCTGTTCCAGCTATAAGCCAGCTTTGAAAAAAAGTCAGCACTCCATCTAGTATATATGTGAATAAAAGCAGCATGACCATCATAAACAGCAGGCCGAAGTCCACTCTTACCTTCAATCCTGAGGACATGGCATCAATAGATTTCCCTATGAAATAAGGTCCTAAAAACGACACTATGGAATCCAGTATCACAAATATAAAAATTATAATTAGAAGTCTTCTTTCACTTCCAAAATATCTCCACAATCTGAACAAAGTCTTCCTAAAATTTTTAGGCTTTTCAACTGGCTTAATGCTGCCTTTACCTTTTACACCTCTCCTTGGTCCAAGAGGCATTCTGATACTGCTTTTGTCATATTTAAATTTTTTATCCATATATCACAACTTCTCCCTTCCAACCTGGGACAAAAATATATCTTTATATACCTGACAGTTCTTTATAAGTTCCTCATGCCTCCCAATACCTACCAGTTTTCCACTGTCCAAAACAATTATTTTATCTGCAGACATAACAGAAGATATTTTTTGCGCAATTATTATACAGGTAAGGTTATCCGAATATTTTTTTAATTTTTTTCTAATTTTTACTTCCGTAGATGCATCTACCGCACTAGTACAATCATCAAGTATGAGCACCTCAGGCTTTTTTATAAGTGCCCTGGCTATAGAGACCCTCTGTTTTTGTCCTCCTGAAAAATTTACTCCTCCCTGTCCAAGCTTTGTATCATATTTTTCTGGAAATTTTGAAATAAATTCATCCACTTCCGCAGCTTGAGCAGCTTCCCTAACCTCTTCTAAAGAAGCATCTTCTTTTCCCCATCTTATATTCTCAAGCACACTTCCTGTAAACAATACAGTCTCTTGCGGCACAAGAGCTATTTTATTCCTCAATATCTTTTCATCTATATTTTTTATATCCACTCCACCAATTTTTATAATTCCAGAAGTAACGTCATAGAATCTGGGAATTAGGCTTACCAAAGTGCTCTTACCTGATCCTGTGGCTCCTATAATTCCCAGGGTCTCTCCTGGAATACAGGTAAAACTTATATTTTCAATAATCCGGTGGCCATTGGCATAAGCAAAACCTACATTTTCAAATTCTATTTTACCCGCTTTATCAATATTTAAAATAGAATTGTTGGAGCTAAAGCTGCTTCTTTCTTCAAACACCTTAGAGATCCTGCTGGCAGAGGCTTTAAATCTCACAAATGTATTAAAAACTGCAGATATGATCATAATTGAATACAATATCTGTGTCATATAATTTGTAAATGCAATTATCTGCCCCACCTTCATGGTGCCTCTGTTCACGTATATTCCCCCAATCCAGAGCACAGATACTATTCCCAAATTTATTACCAAATTTATGCCCGGGGAAAATATGGATACAACCCTCATTGCCCTGGTTGATAATGTCCCGAGCTCTTCATTGAAACCTTTAAATCTTTTATTTTCATAATCTGATCTGTTAAATGCCTTTACAACTCTTACTCCAGACAGGTATTCCCTCATTACTGAGTTTACCTTGTCTAAGGCCTGCTGGACTTTTATAAAATACGGATACCCAATATTCACATTTAAAAATATCAACACTGCTACAATAGATATTGCAGCAAAAATTACCACCGAAAGACGCAAATTCAGTCTGGATGCCATAATTATGCTTCCCACACATAGAATAGGTGCCTTCACAGCTATTCTCATAAGTCCATTCACAAAGTTCTGGATCTGAGTTACATCATTTGTAAGCCGTGTTATAAGAGAGCTTCTCTCAAATTTGTCAATGCTCTCAAAAGAGAATCCCTGAACTTTTTTAAATAAATCCTCCCTCAGATCTGCACTAAAATTCTGCGACACAGTTCCAGACAATATATTGCGTCCTGAAGCTCCCAAGGCTCCAATGGCAGTAATTCCAAGCATTATCAGACCGTTTCTGATTATATAATCCGCATCTCTATATGCTACACCTATATCCACTATATCAGACATTATTGTAGGCTGCATAAGATCGCATAACGCCTCTACCGTAAGGCATACTATCGCGAGGGAAAATCCTTTCCAATACTTATCTATATATTTTTTCATAAATTTCAAGTATATACACCCCTAAGAATTTATTTAATCAAAGATACGGGCGGTTTCTCGCCAGTTGACATTAAAATTAAAAACATATACACAAAATTATTATAAATCAAATCATAAATTATGTTATTATAATATTACTATACCATATAACACTGATATAATAGCTATATAAAGCTTAGTTTACAGGAGTGATAAATTTGAATAAATATTTAAATAAGATTTCCTATTATTTTAGAAACAGCTATGGCATTGATAAACTCTCAACTCATCTTTACATAGCTGGGTTTATATTTTCCCTGTTCAGGCGCAGTGCCACTTTCGGTTTTGTATGTATAATATATTCTACATGGCGATGTCTTTCAAGAAACAAATACAGAAGACATAAAGAACTTCAGGCCTACGAAAATTTTATTTCTCCCCTGATCAGACGGATCAAAACATATAAAACCACAATAGGTAGTAATAGATACTATAAAATATTCAAATGTCCAAATTGTTCCCAAAAAATGAGAGTTCCAAAGCATAAGGGCAGAATAACTATAACCTGCAGAAACTGCGGAACTATTTTTAAGGGAAAATCATAAACCATTAGTGAAAATAATTTATATGTAAAATAGAAATACTTTTATAGTAAACACTTCCTACTTAGAATAAACTAAAATATGACAAGAGCAGGTGCTGTAATTGGGTGAGAGAAAAATATTCGTTTCAATTTTTAAATTTATAGTTTTTATATTCTGGCTCATATTTCAATTTATAGCTATAGTACTTATATACAATATATTCAACATATTTTTTATATACTATTTTATATTTTTCGAAATTGTAAGTGCTATTTCTGTAATTCATTTGAATTATAAGGATAAAAACACATCTTATAAAATCAGCTGGATTGCTTTGATATTACTGATTCCAGTAGTAGGAGTTATTATATATATTCTATCCAGAATTGGAATCAAACGCAATTTCAATAAAATGAATAAAGTAGAGCTGGATGAAAAGATATTTCCCGAAGAAGATAAAACCATGCTTTCACAGTTGAAAGTAAATAATAAAACCCGATACAATCAGACAAGGCTGATCAAAAATATAAGCGGATATGGAGTCTATTTCAATACAAAAGCAATTTATTTTCCTTCGGGAAAAAGCATGTACAAAAAATTACTGGAAGAATTAAAAAAAGCCGATAAATTTATATTTCTTGAATACTTTATAATCTCCAGAGGAAAAATGTGGGATGAAATCTTCGAAATACTAAAACAAAAAGCACAAAATGGAGTAGAGGTCAGGATTCTGGTGGATTATATAGGATCAATGTTCGTTCTTCCAAAGGATTTTGAAAACTCCCTGAAAAAATATAATATAAAATACAAGATATTCAACCCTATAAAAATGCTATTGAATGTCATGTTAAACTACAGAGATCATAGAAAAATGGCAGTAATTGATGGAAAAGTTGCTTTTACCGGAGGAATGAACATAGGAGACGAATATATAAATCTGTATAAAAAATACGGTTACTGGAAGGATATGGGAGTGTGTCTTAAAGGAGATGCAGTTTACAGTTTTACATCCATGTTTTTAAGAATGTGGCAGTCAATAACAAAAAAGAGAGAGGATTTTCAAAAATACAAGTTTGAAAGTAAATTCAATGGATATACGGGTATTGTAGCACCCTATAACAGCAGCCCGGAAGAAAGCAACGATGTGGCACAGGATGTATATTTGAGCATCATAGACAGTGCTAAAAATTATATCTATATCACGACCCCTTATCTTGTAATAGGTTATGAAATGATACTGGCGCTTTCTCTGGCCGCAAAAAGAGGGGTTGATGTGAGAATAATAACCCCCTCCATACCTGACAAAAAAACCATACAAGTTCTTACAAGATCCCATTATGACAAACTCCTTGATTCAGGAGTGAAGATATATGAATACACACCAGGATTCATTCATGGGAAGACCCTTGTCTCTGATGGAGAATGTGCCGTAGTGGGAACCATAAATATGGATTATAGGAGCTTATATCTACATTTTGAATGTGCCGTGTACATGTATGATGTTTCAATAATAGATGATATTTACAATGATTTCATAAATACCATGGGTCAATGCAAAAAAATAGAAAAGGAAGTCTGGGAAAAAAGATGCTTTTTAAAAAAGATATTAGAATCCATTCTCAGAATGTTTGCTCCATTAGCGTAGGGTCAGACCCCCTTACATTTTTTGTAAGGGGGTCTGACCCCTAAAACAAATATCCTACGATATGCGTTTCCTGTATATTCTTCAATATATCTTCTGCACCTTTACTGTCCACTGCCGCAATCACTGAAGTCTCCGGTCCTCCTGACTTTTTAACATCTACACCACAGTCTTTTTTCATATGGTACTTTAAATTATTGTACAATGCAAGCTGCTCAGCCTCATAGGCTATTCCCCTGGATCCTACTGGAACCATTTCATATACAAAATCATTCTGCAATAACCTATACACCGTTTCATAATTGATTATTTCCCTATCACCATTTAAATTTACCTCATCTCCCACTTTCGGCATACCTATGCATATTATCAACGCTTCCCCCTTTACATTATTTACTTTTAAATCCTCAGAAGCCGCCAAACCCACTGCAGTTACCCCAAGACCTGTAGAAATAGTAGTAAAATTTTCTTCTGTGCTGCCTGTCAAGATCACATCTCTAAATCCTGCATATTTTATCTCTTCTTTTATCCCTTTAATTATCTCCACTCCCGTATTATCCATCTCATTGCAAATAGTATTTGTAATGGTGACGACTTGTGCCCCTGAACAGATCACTTCCAGCAGAACTACTCTGGCAGTATACCTTCCCACATAAAAAGGTGGTACTTTAAATACATCTCCCTTTTTAATTCCAATACCCCCGCAGCTGTCACAGGCTATGACCATAGTCCTAATTTCATCCAATTTTATCAAGCTCAAATCCCTTATCTTCTTTATTTCCATCGTTTTATACTTCCCGGTAAAAATTTATATATGACATGTGCTATTAAAATATTCAGTGCAGCCGCCAGTATTAACAGCGGAAGCATGGCCAGAACAGCTTTTCCCATTATAGGTATGAGCATAAATACGGATAACGGGCCGTTAATCAAAATTCCAACTACCCCCGATAATATTATTGCCATTATTTCTTTGGATCTGGAAAAAATTTTATATACTATTCCGAATAAAAACATGGTAAGTGCCATATCTACCATGACTATGATATGTATTGGCAGGCTAAGCGGAAAGCCGCTGACAGCTGCCGTCAATAGATGCCCGATTGCACCTATTACCGCTCCATACAAAGGCCCCATAATCAATGTGCCCAGAAATCCTGCAGTAGAATCAAAAGCTATACTTCCAGCAATTTTTATATTGGCACCTATAAAACTCAATGCTATAAAAAGTGCCAGTACAACCAATTTTTTTGTTTTCATAATCTTATCATCCCCTTTCTTCCATTATAAGTGAATTAGGGAAAAAATGCACTGGTTTTAATTGGCCAATGCATCAATTTCATATTAAGTTACAGGTACTCTATACCCAAAAGAATGCCATACTCCAAAATTATCCTTTACATTTATGCCTCTCTGACCTCCTGAAGCCGCATCAGCATAATAAGGATAATTTTTACCTTCCGTATAATGCCCCACATAGTCACCAGAAATATTTACAGGTACCGCATCAAAACGTATTTGACCACTGTTCACCATAATCACAGAAGTTGTCTGAGTGGAATCCCCATAATTTGATTCATGGGTTTGCTGGACACTGCTTTCAGGTATCAGCATATCAATATCTTCCTGCATTGCTGTTACAGTTTCCCCGCAATTTGGGGATCCTCCATTTCCCGACGGTATGCATAGACGCTGGCCTACCCGCAGATAATTTGGATCAACACCTGGATTCGCATCTAAAATGCTTTCTACACTTACATTGTATTCCCGGGCAATTTTATATAGAGTATCCCCAGGGCGAATTATTCTTGGAGTATAGTTTGGCAAACAAGCTGGTATACATATAATCTGACCTACCCGCAGGTAGTACGGATTTATTCCCGGATTCGCCGCAAGTATCCTCTCAAGGCTCACTTCCAATCTCTGTGAAATATTGTATAAAGTATCACCCGGCTGTATAGTATAAGGATAATGATTTGCAGAACACTGCCTATAATAATTATACATTATAAAAAATTTTTCCTTTACAATTAATTAGGGGACTTCCCTGTTTCAATTTATCCAGAAGACCCCTTCCCATATATACTATGAAATAAAATAACAAAATGTAACTTTTATATCCTTTCTAACGTCATTATTATTGTAAACATGTAACCATGAGAGGGGGACTTCATCTTATGAAGGAGGGTGAAAAGAACATTAAAGCAGAGGACATATCATATATTGAAAAAATGTGTGCGGATACCTGGAAATCATTATACCGTTTTATATATTTTAAAGTTCAGAATCGCGAAGAAGCTGAAGATATTACCCAGGAAACCTACTGTAAGGCTATTTTATATATGAAAAAAAGCAATGTGAGGATAGATAAATCCATGGGCTTTTTAAAAACCGTTTCATTAAATATATTGAGAGATAGGTGGCGTAAAAGCAAACGTCAAGGCAAAACAGTCAATTTTGACGATATAAATCCGGAAATGACAGCAATAGAAGATTACACAGAAAATATAGCACAGCGTGAAATTATACAAAATGCATTAAAAATTTTAAATAAAGATCAACGTACTGTCATTGAACTCAGGATATTAAAAGGATGCTCGGTAGCTGACACTGCCAGACTGATGAATAAAAAAGAAAGCACTATCAGAGTCATGCAATACAGGTCATTACAAGCCCTTAACAAAATTATAAAGGAAAAACATTGAGTATTGGAGGTGTGTATCCATGAATGAAAACGAAAAAAAGTTGTCAGATTATATTGACAGTTTAAATAAAGAAAAAAAACCTAGAGAACACGAAAATATGACTGAAGCACCTGAAATGGAAGAACTTTTTAAAACCGTAAGGTTGGTACGCAGTTTAAAGGAACCAAGTCTTCCAGAAGATGAATATGGGGAAAAATTGGCTGAAGCTGCAGGTAATAGGCTTTTATATATAAAGAATTCAAGGAAAAAAAGGAAAAAGTGGCTTCTGACAATAGCTTCTGCTGCAGCTGTTTCATTAATAATCATTTTGAATCTTACACTGCCTTTTGGCAGGAACAATATGACCTATGCAATGGAAAAAGCTTTCGAAGAGGTAAAAGCATATCATGGATTCCTTGAGATCGTAGAAATCAATGGAGCTGGAAAATCCATCATGCAGTCAAAAATGGAAGTATGGGCTGACAGGGAAGGAAGATATTACGTTAAAGGACTGGATGGCCCGCAAAAAAATTTGATTACTGTAAATAACGGCCAGAACAAATGGCAGATACAGCCTGAACAAAAGGAAGTGAATATATTTTCTGCTTTTCCCGATTCCTACAGCTTTACATTTGAAATAGGAAAAGAAATAGATGATGTGAAAAACGCACTCAAGACTAAAATAATAGGTGATGGCACCATTTCTGGAAGATCTGCCACTATAATGGAAGTAACCCCTCAAGGAGGAAGCCCATATAAAATATGGGTGGATAAGGATACTAAAATGCCGCTTCAAAAACAGACTTCCATGGAAAATTCCATTCAATACAAAATGTATTATACAAGTATCGGTTTTACAAATAGTATTCCTAAAAAACTTTTATCCTATACTTTACCAGAAGGCTTCAAAGAAATAGATACAAATTCACAGCAAATTGTAGGAAGCCTGGAGGATGCCAAAAAAATTACAGGTTTTACACCTAAAGTTCCTAAAAATATACCTGCATCATTTACCCAGGATAATATAACAGTAGCCAGCGATTCCAAAGTTGTTAAGATACTTTATATTTCAATGGACAATAAAAATAAAGTTGAAATTCTGCAGAAGAAATCCTCAAGTGAATTCAAGCCAGTATCCACTGCAGTTATTGGAAGGATAAACAACAGTGCAGCAGAAATTCAGTCACCAGTACAAAATGAAGTGGGCATTCTACAGGGTATAGACTCATACGCAGGTTCAACAGATATAAATTCGGTTAGGTGGCAGCTTAATGGCTTTGAATATGCCGTAGTTGGGAATTCGTCTTTAGAAGAATTGAAATTATTCATAAAAGGCCTTACCAACGGCATAGTGGACTTACCTTCATCAAAAAGAGGGAATTTAGCTAAACCTGAAGTAAAAGTTCCCGTAGATTTAAAAATAGAACAGGCAGAACAAAAAAATGCTGATAGAGGACATTCTCCATGGAAATTAGATCCTGTTTTCACATCCCAGGTTTTTGTAAGCCTTAAGATTTCACCTGAAGGCATTCAGGGTGATTATCCCATTAAATATGAAGAATTAAACGTACTAAAAAACACTGGGATAGATGCAGTAGTAGAGGTTGGTGGGAAAAATACCCCTATAAGAAAAGTATATCTAAAGAAACTTATAAGACAGGACAGTACTGGAATATGGACTGTAGTGGGATATGATCCAACTTAAATTTGCGTAAATCCTGATGTCATTCACCAGGATTTACACTTTTTATTTTAACAAAAAACTTAGTGACGGCAAAGTTAATACTATGAGCAATTAGTTATTAGTGTGTCCATCCAACCTATGTCTATACCTTTGCCAAATTTAATATTCAAAATATCTTGATATATTTTTTGTGTATTGCTATAATTATATTGTTAACCTTTATATAAAATTGAGTTCACAATAAACTGTATAAGGAGATATCTTTATGGATGAATTATGGAATGAAATACTGGAAATAGGTCAGAGGATCTTAAATGGAGGAAATATCACCAGGAAAGAAGCTGAAGCTCTGGGGAAATCCAAAGAAAGTGATATATTTTTGCTGTGCAGCTTTGCCAATAAAATAAGGGAAAAATTCAACGGAAGTGACGTGGATCTGTGCTCTGTGATAAATGCAAAATCAGGCAGCTGTCCTGAGGACTGCGCATTTTGTGCCCAATCCGCCCATCACCATACAAATGCAAAATGTTACCCACTTATAGATGAGGATAAAATTGTTGAAACCGCAATAAAACGTGAGAAGGCAGGTGCCAGGCACTGCGATATATGTACAAGCGGCCTGGGATATACCGGAAAAGAAAAGAATTTTAAGATCATATTAAACGCCTTTAGAAGGATGAAAGCAAATACCAATTTAAAGCTGTGCGCCTGTCTTGGAACTCTCACCATGGATGCAGCACAGCAGCTGGCAGATGCAGGCGTTGAACGCTACAACCACAACCTTGAGACAGCAAGAAGCTTTTTTCCTAAAATTGTTTCAACTCATGGATACGGCGAGAGAATTGATACAATACGCTATGCAAAAAAGGCCGGCATGGAAGTGTGCTCAGGAATGATCATAGGCCTCGGAGAAACCATAGAACAGCGCATTGAGCACGCATTCCTGCTAAAGGAACTGAATGTGGATGCAGTGCCTTTAAACGTATTGAACCCAGTTAAAGGCACAAGGCTCGAAAATGCAAGGCCCCTTCCTCCGCTGGAAATAATAAAAACTTTTGCCATAATGAGATTTATATTCCCTGATAAAAATTTAAGATTTGCAGGAGGAAGAGAAAAAAATCTCAAGAGTCTCCAACCTCTTGGATTTATTGCCGGCATAAACGGCATGCTGATAGGTGACTATCTGACTACAAGCGGGCAGGAGGTAAACAAGGATTTTCAAATGCTCAATGACCTGAATTTAACATATTGATGCAGCTAACGGAAAAGTGAAGAGTTAAAAATTAATAGTCTTACTAGATTTTCAGTATTTACTAAAAATCCTCATTTACTTTTAACTTTTCACTTCTCATTTTTAGCTTACCTCATCTAAATCATATATCCATGTCCAGTAAAACCGAACTCAAGCACTTTCCATGAGTATCCAGGGACAGTGACCTTGTAACCCCTCCGCCAAGAGCATCATACATGACAAAATTAAGGGCACAGATTTTGGGCAGTTCATATCTTATAACTTCTCCTTTTACTGTATCCCTAAACCAATTTTTTACTCTTTCGGCAGTGACAATTTTTTTAATCAGTTCATAATCATCATCCCTATAGGCTATAAGTGATATATTTGAAATATTTCCCTTGTCTCCCGTCCGTGAATGTGCAATATCCCTTAATTTCATTTCTATACCTCCTCATAGATCACTTTCGTGATTATATCTTTGTCAGGTACAAATATAGATGCAATTGACACTACATCCCTTGTATACTTTCTTGCTCCCCCTCCTCCTGAGGGTCCATTGGTATATAGGGCCTCAACTTCATTTCCTATCGTTTCCGCATCTTCTCTATTCAATGTTCTTGCTGCCACTCTGAGCCTTACTTCCTTAAAATCCGCTTTATTATCATTTAATATACTGCTTAAATGATTCCCATAAAGAGAGTTTACTCCTATAAAATCAATTTTCAATTCTTTTACAGGCAAATTTATATATTCAAGCCTCTTTTTTACTATTTCTCCAGCCAATCTGGCTCTGCCATAGGCTCCTGATCCCCCATAGCTTATTTCACCTTCTCCTATATAGCAATCTTTATAACCTATACTCACCTTGAATAAACCGGTTTTCTCTTTTCCACTTGCACCTTTTACTAAAACTTTATTTTTTTCAATTTCTTTCACAGTTACTTCTGAAAAATCTGCTATTACATCCGGTGTAAAATAATTTGATGGATCGTGAATCTCATACACAATCTGTTCTTTGCAGGTATGTTCAGTAACCATTCCCCCTGAATTCTCAAGCTTTGTTATGATTATATCACCATTTTCAGTTACTTCTGCTATTGGAAATCCCAAATTCCACAGCTTTGGTACATCCTTGTATCCAGGATCTGCAAAATAACCTCCTGTTATCTGACCTGCACATTCTAAAAGATGCCCTACTAAGATACCTTTACCAAGTATTTCATAATCACTTTTGCTCCAACCGAACTCAAACATCAACGGTGCCAAAGTCAATGAAGGATCCGCCGTTCTTCCAGTTACTACAATATGTGCTCCATTATTTAAAGCTTCTATTATACCCTCTACTCCCGTATATACATTTGCTGAAATTATCTGTGATTTTATAGAGCTCAATTTTTTACTATTTTCAAGTATTTCACAATTCATATACTTGTCCACCCGATCCAAAATATCATCTCCCAGCACTGCTGCTACCTTCATTCCCCTTATTCCCATATCCCATGCAATTTCTTTTATGACTCTAATTGCAGCTGCAGGATTTGCAGAGCCCATGTTTGTTATTACCTTTACTCCCTTTTCAACACATAAAGGCAGTATTTTCCTCATACGGCACTCAAGAAACTCATTATACCCTTTATCCCCGTCAAGCAACTTCTGCTGCTGGTTAATTGCTATGGTCCTCTCCGCCAGACATTCAAATACAATATAATCTATATTTCCATTTTCCATAATTTCCAGGGCAGGTTCTATTCTATCTCCCGCAAATCCTGCACCTGAACCTATTCTTATTTTTTTCATATCACAATAACCTCCGCGAGACAATTTTTTAAAAAGACTGCTTCAAATTTTACCCTGAGCAGTCTTCTCCATAAGAAATTTTTTTAGGCAAACTCCATAGCCTAAGAATTTCTTTATTAAATTCCGAAAAGTTTAAGCACCATCCAGCTGGATGCATAATAAGTCATGTACTGCACTCCGGTATGTACACCGAAGAACCTGTTTAATATACCTCCAAAGATACCGATTGTAATTGAAATTCCGACTCCTACAAGACCAGCTTCATAAAAAGATAAAACCGTTATCAATCCTACAAACATGCAGATTATAGCTTCCTGACTGACATTTCTTAAAACCCATGCACTTGCCGTTCTGGCATAATTCATAGATAATGGATAAGCTATGATGTAAGCTGTTATAATTCCTACCAGTCCATATAATGCAAATTGTCCCGGTGTCAACAGATTATGCAAATTGTGAACAGGCTGACTTGAAAACACAGGAGGGGCATTGAACAGTGGACCTGCCGGTCCAAGTCCTACCGGGCTAAGCGGTATTCCAAAAGCTATTAGTGGGATCAATGTCTCAGCTACATAAGTTGCTTCAGTTACAGCATTCATCACACTCAGACAGGTTGTCAGACGCTGGTATAAACTCTTTACTTTAGATGCCACTACTTCTCCAATCATTACTGTCATGCCTACAGGACTGAATGTAAAAGTAAGAGCAGAAATGCCGGCTCCCGCACAGGTATATGCAGCTTGTCTACGTGTTAGTATTTTAAGTGGATTAGGGAAATAACCCTTCCATGTCTTGAGTTCAGGAGCCAGCCAGAATTCTCTTGGTGAACTTTTAAGAATTGAACCATGGGTCACTGGTGATAAAAGAGTAATTATATCGGCAAACATGGGTCCGATGGCAATCCCGAGAAAGATTCCTATGGAAATACTTTGATGACCGGCACTGGCCAATTTAATAACACCCTGTAGAAATACGGCAAAAGGTATAAGCACAAATACACTGGCCCATTTACCTTTAGATGTATAAGCTATTATAATTGCCGCAATTGTAAAAATAACAGGTGCCCAAACTTCTACTATATGGGAAAATGGAGCAAGTAATGTGGCAAATCCAACTGAAATAGGCAGTGCAATAATCGCTCCAATAATTGCCCCGGAAATCATCTTGCGGAGGGCAACATGGGGAACTCCCAATCGCCTTAAAACATTTGCATATTCCAGAAGCGGAACGGCCATGGTATCTCCAGGCACACCCATTAAAGCTGTTGGAATGGCATGAGTCATATGTTTGGAAACGGCTCCACCGATAAAAAATGAAAATATACCTACAGGCGGAAATCCAAGTAAAATGATCAACAGCGTTATTGGCGCAACTGTGGCAGTTTCATCAGTTCCAGATATAAGTCCTATAAATGAGAAGATCACGCTGCCAAGAAGTGCACTTCCAACACCCCATAGTACATTGTGCAAAAGCAATGCATTCATAGTTTATCATCTCCTTTTCTTCATTTATTTTCTTTTTCTCCAGCAAATAGTTCATACAACTGGAGGCTTTTCATTTCTTCTATAACCTCATCTTCTACTGTCTTCAACTCTTCTCTTTCTTTATCCAGATCTATGTCGAGCTCTTTTAACACCAAATTCCGGTCTTCTTCAGAAAAATTTTTTTCCTGAAGGATACGTTTTGGCTTAAATAATTTAGCCGATATAAATGCACTTAGTAGAGAAGATAACATACCAATCAACAGTGCATAAGCTTTACACAGTTTCAATGGCGTTTGCGGAAAATGTACTTGAATAAAACTCAGGCTTAAGATAAAACATGGTAAACTAATAGCTATGCCAATAATAATTGCAAAAAAGAGATGTCTAACATTTACTGTATCGCCCCATATATCTGCATAAATTTTCTTTTCCATAAAATTAACCTCCATAATTAAATTGATAATGTTATTTTCTTGTATAAGTAAATATTCATTTACTTATACAAGATAGCTAATGCTAAGAGCTTAAATGCTAGAGACAAATTATATCAAGTGATATTTTTACTTAGAATATTTCTTCATAAGCTCCCGGGCATATTCCAGTCTTACGTTCTTTTCTTCAACCATCTTCTTTACAATCTTTTCAAGAATTTCACCTTTTGCACCTGCGACAGAAGCTATATTTCTGGCATGAAGAGACATATGCCCTCTTTGGATACCCTCTGTAGCCAAAGCCTTGATAGCTGCAAGATTCTGTGCCAATCCCACTGAAGCAATGATTTCTCCAAGCTCTACAGCATTTTTGACACCCAGCATCTTCACTGCAACTTTGGCTGTAGGGTGAATTTTCGTAGCACCTCCTACAAGACCAACTGCCATGGGGATTTCAATTGTGCCCACAAGATCTCCATTTTCATTCTTCTCCCAAGTTGTAAGGGATGTATACCTTCCTGAACGTGAGGCATAAGCATGGGCACCTGACTCTATTGCCCTTGTATCATTACCAGTAGCTGTTACCACAGGGATAATTCCATTCATAATCCCCTTGTTATGGGTAGCTGCCCTATACGGATCTGCTGCAGCAAAGGCATATGCGGTTATTATCTTGTCAACAACTTCTTCTCCACCTAAAGTCTCTTTTTTAATTGTCACCCTCGAACGAACAAGTCTGTGTACCGCCAGGTTAGACAAAATTCTCAAATATACCTTGCCTCCTGTAATTTTTTCAATAAAAGGTGCAACAGTTTCGGCCATTGTATTGACGGCATTTGCACCCATGGCATCCAGGGTGTTGACTTCAAGGTGAACAACAAGCATTTCCCCTACGCTGGATTGAATAACCCTGACTTCAATATCCCGAACACCGCCTCCGAATTTAACCAAGACAGGATCCTTGGAATCACAGATTTCAATTATTTTATCCTTATTCTCGTAAATCTTCATTTTCGCATAATTTGGATCCGCCACATCAATAACCTGAATCTGGGCAATCATAATGGAGCCTGTATTGCTTGCAAAAAAGCCTCCAGTCTCCCTGGCCATCTTAGCTGCATTACTGGCAGCAGCAACCACAGAAGGTTCTTCAATTACCATAGGTATAACATAGTCCTTACCGTTTATGATAAAATTAAGGGCAACTCCCATGGGAAGCTGAAAAGTGCCAATTACATTTTCAATCATATGATCTGCTTTATCTATATCAAGTGCACCTGGCTCTCTTATAATCTTTTGCTCCTCTTCTGAAATTCCCGTAAATTCACTTACTTCCTTAAGCCTTTCCTCTGGTGAAAGTTTGTAAAACCCCGAATAACTGCTTGTTTTCATTTTCCCCATCCTTTCAAATCCAATGATAATTTACTTATCTTTTATCAGCCGTCTGCTTACAGATTACTCCTCTGTATCAATCTTCATCCTCATAAAGGCAGAACCCATTGATTTCCCAAGAGAGTCCAACCTTATGGAAAGAGTTGCCCCTCCACCCAGTGCATGTTTCATCACAAAATTAAATCCCTTTAGAGTATCCACATCATACCTTACAATTTCTCCTTTTACCATATCCCCAAAATGTTCTTTTACCTTTTCTACCGTCAGGACCCTTTTCAAAAACTCATAGTCTTTGGGATCACGGGCAAATACACATACATTGCTTGTATCACCTTTATCCCCAGATCTTCCATGAGCCAGCTCCTTCAAATATACCTGAGCCATTTACTTCACCTCCAAAATATTTGACGTCAATTTCACTACATCTCTTGGGACAAGTGTAGGCCATAGGCCTATAACTTCCCTAACTTTAGCTCTTCCTCCAAAAAAGCTTGCTCCTGGAGGGCCATTTAGCTGCAGTGGAGAAATTTCAGGAATTATTTTATAGGCCTCCGATTTATCCAAAGTGCGTATGGCAATTCTTAAAACCACTTCATTCATATTTTTAACCAGTTCAGGATCCATGTTTGCAACATTTAAATGAAGCGCATTGAGTCCTAGATAATCTATTCTTATTTCCTCTGATTTTAAATTTTTGCGTTTCATCTTCTTCATCAGTATTTCTGCTGCATATTTTGCTTTTTCATAGGCATCCGGCCAAGCAAAGCTCAAATAGGTCTCCACTTTATAGCCTGCATGATATCCAACACACAACTTTAACTGGTCAGGACGTTTTTTGCCTTTTATTCCTGCGACTTCAACTCTGTTGTCACCATCCTGAGTAAGAGTGGCTTGGCTGATGTCAACTGTAACATCCGGAGTAATGTAATTGGCAGGATCATGCACCTCATACAAAAACTGTTCTTTACAGGACTGTTCACAAACAATACCACCGCAGTCAGGTGCTTTTGTTATATGAAGTTTATCCTCTGTAATTTCTGCAATAGGAAATCCCAGTTCATCCATCCTCGGGACTCCACGCCAGTCATAATCATAGTTACCCCCGGAACCCTGCCCTCCACACTCAAGTAAATGCCCAACCATTATGCCTCTCGCAAGGTTGTCATAATCATCCTCAGCCCAGCCAAATTCATACATGAGCGGCGAGAGAAATAGAGCCGAATCCGCAGCCCTTCCTGTAACTACTATGTCAGCCCCCTGCTCCAGGCACCCTACAATGGGTTCATGACCATGATATACATTTACATTTAAAATTTTGTCCACAATATCGCGGAAGTCCCCTCCATTGTCCATATTTTTAAACTCAACACCCTGGGCAAGCAATTCAGGTATTTGTGATTTAAGATCATCTCCCAGCACATACCCAATCTTATAACCTGACATCTTCTGTTCTTTTGCAATTTCTTCAATTTTTTTTACACAGCCAAGAATATTCATTCCGCCAGCATTGGATATGATTCTGACGTTTTTTTCAAAGCTCTCTCTTCCAATTTCCCCTATCAGATTCACAAAATCCCTTGCATACCCTGCTTCCGGATTTTTGTTCTTCTGTCTTTGCATAATGGAAAGAGTTAGCTCTGCAAGATAATCACACCCCATATAATCAAGATTACCTCTCTTGACCATATGTATGGCAGCATCATTGCTATCACCCCAAAATCCCTGTCCACCACCGATACGTATTTTTTTCTTATCCATTCTGATACCTCCTTCTGCTTCGTACCATATTCAATGAGCAAGCATTATGCCAATATTTTTATTATAGTAGAAATGAGGTAGTTTAAAGGTTTTCACTTTCAATGTGAAAACCTTTTTAAATATCAGTGACAATCTTGCCACAGTTTGTATAAAAATCAGTGTTTACTTTTAGCCCTACATGTTTACTTTTAGACACTGATAATTTTGTATTCCTTTAATTTACGATAAAAAGTTCTGCGGCTGAGTCCCAACAGCCGCATGGCTTTACTTCTATTGCCATTACTTTCTGAAAGAACATCTGTAATCATCTTTTTTTCAAAACTCTTTACCGCTTCCTTTAAAGTACCATGGGTGTATTCAGATCTATTTCTCTCTTCTGTAATTTCCCCAATGGATTCTTTGATGTGGGGAGGAAGATAAACAACATCAAAGCAATCATCCAGACACATAATCACGGCATATTCAATACAGTTGCACATTTCACGAACATTGCCCGGCCAGCTGTAGGAATAGAAAAACGAGTGTACCCTTTGAGAAAAAAATACCTGCTTTCCATACTTCTTGTTGTACTTTTGCAGAAAATGATTTGCCAGCAATCCCACATCTTCACCCCGTTCTCTCAGCGGAGGCACTTTAATCTCCACAATATTCAACCTATAGTAAAGATCTCTCCTGAATTTTTTCTCCCTTACCATTCTTTCAAGGGGCTGGTTTGTTGCAGCAATCAACCTGACATTTACAGGCACATTTTTCTGTCTTCCAATTTTCTCTATCTCTCCCTCCTGCAGTACCCTCAAAAGCTTTGCCTGCATTGCCATGGGCATGTCACCTATTTCATCTAGAAACAGAGTTCCACCATTGGCCAGCTCAAATTTTCCCATCTTTCCTCCAGATTTTGCACCTGTAAAGGAGCCCTCCTCGTAGCCAAAAAGTTCACTTTCGATTAAACTTTCAGGAACAGCTGCACAGTTTACAATTATCATTGGTTGAGATTTTCTCTCACTATTTGAATGTATGAGCTTCGCAATCAATTCCTTTCCAGTTCCATTTTCGCCTTCTATCAATACAGACGCTTCTGTCTTCGCCACAATCAATGCCTGTGAAACGGTTTTTAAAAAATTTGAGCTTTCTCCAATAATCTCTAGTTTCAACAATTTATTTTGCGCTTCAATCTGCTCTTTAAAGCGCAAAACAGCTTTATTTGCCTCCTCTACTTTTCTTCCCAATTTTACAATTTCAGTTGCATCTGTAAAAATCGACACAACCGCTTTCAGTTCTCCATCCTGTTCAATAGGATATATGTGCACTGAAACATATTTATCCAATGTCTTTATATACTGCTTATCTTTAATAATAGGTATTTTTGTCCTAAGTACATTCAATATCTCCGCTCCTGGCTCTACCTTCCGCATCTGTTTTCCTATAATTTTACTTATTGGAACTCCAAGGATTTTCGTATAGGCATCATTTATATAAAAAATTCTTCCTTCTGCATCAATTGCAATAACTCCCTCTTGAAATTTATCTACAATATTACTTATCATACTGGTATTTGTGCTGTTGATAAGATATCTGAACAAATCCCTGTCTATTTCTCCCACCTTATTGTCAGCATCATCTATTACTTCATAAGCTGAATTATCCCATAAGGCATGAGCAACATTTACGCTGTATATACAACAATTTTTATTTATACCATCTTTTATGCGCTTTTTCCCATTCCAGGGCACCATAATATCCTTTATCCTCATTTTTATCCCCTTTCAACAAAATAATAATTCACTATCGTAATAAACATATCTCCTGATAATAGTATATCCCGCCAACAGTACTATCTTCAAATACTAATTTGTCCCAAATCATATTTCAAAACTAACTCTATAAAAATTCACCTAAATTTAGCAGCACTACATTTTTTTATGATATGATTATAGTATCTTACTATAGAAGGAGATGATGTAAATGTTCAAAAAAGTACTTTCCTCCATGATCATGTCAGTCTTTCTCATATGCTCAAGCGGAACTGCAATAAATGTGAAGGCAAACACTGCAGCAGCACCAGAGGAAGCTAAATTTACAATAAGCATTGATGGAAGCAGTATTCCATCAGAATACGTACAGCCCTATCAGGACTCAAATTCAGTAGTCATGCTCTCTCTTAACGTATTTTGTGGGAAATTAAACGGAGAACTGAATATAAAAGGTGACAGTGCCGAATTCATTACTCCGGATTATACCGTAAAACTCGAGAGTAACAATAAAAAAATACGTGTGAACAATAAAAATATAATTTTGTCAACAGCACCAGTCATCAGAACTAATTTCGTCTTTGTGCCTCTGGAATTCTTCAGCCAGATACTCGGCAAGACCATAAACTGGGACAACAATACCGGGGCTGTTAAAATGTCCACCTCTGAAAAAGTACAACCTGGTCAGGAAAATTCTCAAATCTCACAGAAATTAGATACCTATTTGAACACACTTCAGAGTACGGATAATTTTCATGGAAGTGTACTTGTGGCTCAAAATAAAAAGATAATTTTGGACAAGGGCTATGGCAAATCGGACTTCGAGCAAAATATTCAAAATACACCAAATACCACATTTCCCATAGGTTCCATGACCAAACAATTTACAGCTATGGCCATAATGCAGCTGGCTGAAAGAGGATTGATAAGCGTATCCGATCCTATCTCAAAATATATACCCGATTTTCCAAATGGGAATATCATAACAGTAGAAAATCTTCTCACCCACAGCTCAGGAATTGTAAACTGTACCAACCTTCCTGAATTTTGGAACATGAGCCAGGATTCTTTAAAAGATATAAACAAGGTAATAGACCTATTTAAAAATAAACCTCTGGAATTCAAACCAGGAACCAATTTCAGCTACAGCAATTCCGGATATATTCTTCTGGGATATATAATTACAAAGGTGAGTGGAATGAGTTATGGGGATTACCTTCAAAAAAATATCTTTCAGCCGCTGGATATGAAAAATACAGGCCTGGGCTATAAAGGCACTGAAAAAATGTACTCCTCTACAGGTTACAGCGGCTACTTGGACGTTTATCCTGTAAGTGATGAAATAACACTCAGCGGGGCTTATGGTGCAGGGTGTCTGTATTCCACTACGGAAGACCTGTATAAATGGGACAGAGCCCTTTACACGGAAAAAATGGTAAAGCAGTCAACATTGGATAATATATTTTCAAATCATATAGCTATGACGCTCTCTGGCCCTTACTACGGATATGGTTGGATGCTCACAAGCGGAAAATACGGAAAGGAAATATACCATGGTGGAAATACAGTTGGTTTTACAAGCAATATAGCCAGATATCCAGCCAAAGATCTAGCTATAATCATTCTCACCAATGTAGGGTACTACAATATAAACCCTCTAAACGACACTCTGGCGGACATAACCCTAGGGGGAAGTTATAAACTTCCAAAGTCAAAGCAAGTAATTACAATTGACAGCAAAGCTCTTGGCAAATACGTTGGTAACTATAAGCTCGATGGAAATCTGGCAAATATATCCATAACCACTGATGGAAAAAATCTCTATTATGAGCAGGACAGCAGCGGTGAAAAATACCAATTGTATCCGCAGTCTCAAAATAAATTTTTCCTTAGGGTAGCAGATGTCAGCATCAAATTTGATATTGACAGTAAAAATACGGTTACAGGTCTTGAATTGTATCAATTGGGACTTGAAGTTCATGGAGACAAAATAAAATAGAAGGTGAAAGCTGTGAAAACAGAAATATTAAATGTTAAAGATTTAAATGTTAATTATAAAAATATTGTAAAAGGTGCAGAATATCTGAGAAAGGGTGAAGTTGTTGCAATTCCCACGGAAACCGTTTATGGATTAGCTGCAGATGCTTTTAATGAAAATGCAATAAAAAAGATATTTGAAGTTAAAGGAAGGCCACAGGATAATCCTCTGCTGGTACATATATACAAATTAGAACAGGTTTATGATATATGTAAGGATATTTCAAAAGAAACCCAAAAAATATTTGACGCTTTCTGGCCAGGATCAGTAACTTTGATTTTCAACAAAAAAGACTGTATTTCAGACACAGTTACTGCAGGAATGAAAACTGTAGGAGTTAGATTTCCAGAAAGCAGGATAGCAAGGGCTATAATTAAAGAAAGCAGAACTCTATTAGTAGCTCCGTCTGCAAATCTATCAGGAAAACCATCAACTACCAGTGCAGAGCACTGCTATAATGATTTAAATGGAAAAATTCCCTGTATTTTAGATGGAGGGCCATGTTCAATTGGACTAGAATCAACAATCATAGATATGTCCACTCCAGCACCAGTGCTCCTAAGACCGGGAGCAATAAGCCTGGATGACATACGCAATGTAATTCCAAATCTTATATACAAAAAGGATTTATTAAGCGTGAAGGGAAATGAAGTTCCAAAGGCTCCAGGAATGAAATACAGGCACTATGCACCGGATGCACCAGTAACACTGGTTGAAGGCAATTATACAAAGACCTCACAGTGGATCAAAGAAAATGCAAAGGAGGACAATGCTGTAATTTGTTTCCAAGAATTTTTAAATGATTTTAAGAGTTGTCAGCACATATATAGTTTAGGAAGTTTTAAAACGTTAAACACAGCAGCTCAAAAGATATTTGATCTGCTTAGAAAATGTGATAAATTGAATGTAAATCATATTTATATACAAGCTCCTGACGACAGTGGCTTAGGAAATTCTATAATCAACCGATTGGAAAAAGCAAGTGCAGGAGACATTATTCATATATAAATTATATTGTTTATGTAAAAAAATTGGAAGCATATAGAATCACTTTATACTTCCAATTTTTTTAATACGTCTATAAATTATCAAATTAGCTTAGATTGATGTCCATGCTGTTTGATTCCTAAAGCAACTTTAAAATATCAGCTTTCATCCTTAAAAGTTCCTGGGAAAACAATCTGCTTTCCTTATTGCCTCTGTTAAAATTCACGATTATCTCTTTCTTTACCCTGCCGGGCTTTGAAGAAAGTACATATATCCTATCTGAAAGTACAATTGCCTCTTCAATATCGTGGGTTACAAAGAGTATACTCCGATGGAGCTTCTCCCTCATTTTTAAAATCCAATTCTGCATTTTTCCACGGGTTATTGAATCAAGTGCACCAAAAGGTTCATCCAGAAGCATTATTTCCTCCGAAGAGAAAAAAGTTCTCAAAAAACTGGCCCTCTGTTTCATTCCACCTGAAAGTTCATAGGGATACTTATTTTCATAACCCCCCAGTCCGAACATGTCGATGTATTTCTTTGCATCTCTTCTCGACTGCTTTTTATCATTCCCCTTTATATCAAGGGGCAGTACTACATTTGAAAGAACGGTCTTCCAGGGCAGAAGAAGATCCTTTTGCTGCATATATCCTATATCACCTTTTACAAAAACACTGCCGCTGTCCTCTTTGAGAAATCCTGTTATTATATTGAAAAGTGTACTCTTGCCGCAGCCGCTGGGCCCAAGTATGGAAACAAATTCTCCTCTTTTGAGATATAGGGTTATATCCTCAAGTATTGTCTTGTCTTCAAACTTCTTGCACACATTTTCAATCTCAACCATCATTTCATCACTATTATTTTGGCAGAAATTCATTTGTGAATGCATCACTTGTTTTTAACTCCTTTTTTATAAGGCCTTTGTCCTTCAGAAATTTAGCATAACGCTGCCATACCTGGGATTTCATAACTCCCCATCGCGGTGCATCTGATACATACTGACCAGCCATATATTTCTGACTTTGAAGAGCCAGATTCTTGTCTATTTCAGGTGCATATTTCAAAAGTATATCTGCACTTTCTTCAGGATGCTTTATGGAGTATTCGTAGCCTTTGGCGGTAGCTGCCAGGAATTTTTTTACCTTTTCGGGATTCTTGCTTATAAGCTTGTTACTGCTTATAAGAATAGGTGTATAGTAGTCCAGAGCCGGATCCAGATCTTTAACGGGTATGTAATCAAGCTGCTCTCCCTTCAACTTGGCCTGTATACCTGTCCAGCCCTCAAAGATCCACGCAAAGTCTATATTTTTCTTTGTAGCTGCAAAAAAATCGTCATTTCCGATATTCACTATCTTGACCTTGCTAAAGTCTCCACCGCTCTTCTCCATGACAGCTTTAAGCACTGCTTCTTCTGATGGTGATCCCCATCCTCCATATACTTTTCCCTCAAAATCTTTAGGAGTCTTTATATTTTTGCTCTTAGGTGCGGCAAAACCGGAAGTGTTGTGCTGTATTATTGTGGCAATGGCTTTTACAGGAAGAGGATTGTCACTTGTAAGTGCATAGGTGACATCTTCCTGATAGCTCACTCCAAAATCACCTTTTCCAGCAGCTATAAGATTTGTAACACTTCCTTCTGAAGGCTGAACTATTTTCACATCCAGCCCCTCATCTTTATAATATCCTTTATTTAGGGCCACATACAATCCGGTGTGATTTGTATTTGGAGTCCAGTCCAGTATGACAGTGGTCTTATCCAGGGAATTTGATGTATCCTTTTTATCACTTGTTCCACATCCTGACATAGCAATTACACTTATAAAAACAGCCAGTATCAACAATATAAATTTACTTTTTCTCATCATTATCCCCCTCTTATTTCCAATGTATTATTTTTTTACCTATAAAGTCTATGATATAGATTATCGCAATACTCACTACAACAATAACCAGAATTGAGGCAAATACCTTATCAAGCTGGTAGGCATTCTTGGCCCTCACCATATATACACCTATTCCACTGTCTCCTCCCAGCCATTCGCCTATAATTGCAGACATTATCATGTAAGTTGCAGCAATCTTCAAACCTGAAAAAAAGTTGACCAGAGCATAGGGAAGTTTAAGATGGTAAAATATCTGAAGTTTGGAAGCCTTCATATTATGAAATAGATTTATGTAATCCACATCTATCTTTTCAAGGCCGTCTACAAGACTTACAACTATGGGAAAAAAGCATACCGTTATCACGACTATTATCTTGGGAAGTGCTCCAAATCCGAACCATATTATAAAAAGCGGTGCTATAGCTATAGTTGGAATAGTCTGGGATATGAGCAAAATAGGATATAGTGATTTCTTAACTGTATGAAAACTGTCCATTATTATGGCCAATATAAAAGAAAGCACTATGGATATAAAAAATCCTACAAAAGATTCATAAAGCGTTGTTTCCGCATTTTCCATTATGTTTCTAAAATCCAAAACGAGGGTCTTTATAATATTTGACGGCGAAGGAAGGATATAGGGTTGTATATACTGAAGACCCACCACCATCTGCCATAAAGCCACTACTACTGCTATGGTTATCACCGGGTACATCTTATTTTGAATATTTCCTGATTCTTTCATTCTAAACACCTTAAATTCACAATTTCAATCTGTTGAAATTACTGGATATTTTATCTTTTAACTCTTCATACTGAATTCCCTTTATGTTTGAGATTTTTCTGACAATGCCTTCAACTTCCCAGGGATATCCATACCGTTTATTCACCCACTCAAGGGAGTCGGGTCCATCTGTTTCCGTCAATATTCTGTCCAGGGGGAGAATATTCACTATTTCATCTGTAATCCTGGAATAGCCTATATCAACACTTATGGTGAAAAAACAACCACATTTTAATAGCTCCTTGAGCACATCCATATCACCGCTGTACCAGTGAATTATCGGTGTTCTCAATTTATACCTTTTTATATATTCCAGTATCTTGTGTTCTGCACCCTTGGTATGGATATTGGTTATCTTGTCATATCGTCTGGCCCTACTCAAAAAGTATTCAAATACCATGTCCATTTTGGGATATTTTTCCCTCTCCGGTACCCAGTAATAGTCAAGGCCTATTTCACCTAAAGCCTTACACTCCTTTATATAATCATCAAATTGATCCAGATTACCATAGTTTTTATGTGCTTCCCATGGATGTATTCCAAAACAGGGTATTATATTCTCATTCTCTTCACTTATCTTTTTCGTAAAAATATAACTTTTCAGGTTCATGGAGCATCCCAGTGTCTTGATATCATCTTTTTTTATAATATCAAGAGCTTTCTTTAAGTTTTCTCCATAAAAATCCATATGATTGTGGGCATCAACAAGCATTTCAATTATCTCCTATATAACTTTGACAAAAAACAAAAGCACTATCACAAATAGTGCTTCAGGATACAAATTACAAAGCGGTTTCCCTACGTCGGCGCTGCCCGAATCAGGTTCAAAGGGTTAAAGTTTTCACTTTTCTCAGCCGTACCGGCACCCCTGACACTACAGACAATATTAAATTTGCTACATTATTATTATAATATCACTTGTTTATAAAAATGTAAACATTTCATGTACATATCCGCAGTTTTATTTATCCAACTTGTCAATGACATTATGTTTTAATATGTAATCAGAATATTCAAGCTGATTCAACACATCCTCTTTGTCTTTCCTCAGGCTGCTATTCTCAGGCACTTCCTTTCCGGTCTTTACATCATAGTATACATCATCCTGGGAAGAAGAATAATAATTTTTATCTATAAAGGAACCATTTCTAAATATAACCTTCTGATTTTTAGGGTTAAAAAGATCTTTTCCAAACATATTTTTCCCGGGCAGATCAAATAAGTTACACACCGTAGGATATATATCCATTTCACCTCCATATACGTGATTCACACCTTTCACCGATTCGTTGGGAAAATGTATTAGAAGAGGTACCTTCTGAAGCCCTTCCCAATCCATTTCGGAAGTTGAATTTACATTCAGGAATTTGAACAGCTGCTGCTCTTTATCTTTGGGTATTGCATAGTGATCACCGTAGAGCATTACAACTGAATTTTCAAGCGTGCCATTTTCATCCAGAGCATTTAAAAACACTCCCAGTTGTTCATCTGTATAATGTATGGCTTTTAAATAATTTCCAAGAAGAGTACCTTTTAAATTTCCCACATCAAAATCACCATATTTATCCACATCATCATAGGGAAAGTGACTGGTCAGTGTTATTAAAAAAGCATAATAAGGTGATTTCATATTGTTCAATTTTATCAGAGACTGGTTCAAAAAAGATCTGTCACTGAGTCCCAAACCTATGGATTCATCTTTCTTATAACTTTTTTCACCATAGAAATTATCAAAGCCAAATTTTTTGTACATTATCTGTCTGTTCCAAAAATTTTCTCTAAAGCCGTGAAATGCTGCTGTACTGTAACCGTTATTTTTAAAATTTTCGGGCATGGCACTGAATTTATTTCCGGAATACAGAAAATACACTGCCCCAGCCGCTGCCGGATATATCGAATTGTTGGTCATAAACTCCGCATCGGAAGTTCCCCCTGCCGCTACCTGATAATAAAAATTATCAAAATACACTGACCTATTCACCCATCTGTTCAAATTCGGAGTTATTTCCTGTCCATTTACAGAAGCATTTATTACAAATTCCTGAAGGGCCTCTACCTGTATCATTATAAGATTTTTTTCCTTTGAATATCCTTTCAGATTTTTATTATCTGATTTATTATTATCCATAAAAGTATTTATGGCATTTATTTTTTCTCTGGAAACAGGTGTCATTTTGGTTATATTGGCTGAAAGTGAATTATAGATGTCTAAACAGTGATAATTCAATACACCTAGTTTTCTGCTTATATAAACCTTATTATACATTGCGCTCAAAAGTCTGGGCTGCTCTCTTGAAAGTCCATAAAAACTTATAAAATCCATACCAATGCCAAATAAGAGAAGCACGACAGCTGTTGATATCCTATAATTCAGCGGAAATTTGTTTTTTCTCTTTCTAACATATCTGTTCACAAAGGGAATTATAAATATGACATCAGTGAAATATAAAAAGTCCTTTATATTCATCAAATTTGACACACTGGATTTTACAGCTCCAAGCTGAAATCCGCTTATAAGCACGGGAAGAGATATTATGTCCTTAAAATATCTGAAATATATGATATCACTTACTATAAATGAACTTATTACAATATTGAATATATAGAGCATCCTGGAACGTGCCTTTGCTTTCAGAAGCAAAGATATGGAGATTATAATTATTACCGGGGCAATGACCGGAATGAAAAGAGATATAATTTTTATATACCCTGTTTCTAAATGCCTTCCATACATCAATATCTTAAAAGTTACACATACTATAAAAAATACTACATCCAAAAAATCTAGAAAAAACGAATTCAATCTATTCATATTAAATATCCTCAATCATCAATTTATTACAATACTAAAATTATAGAACTAATGAATAAAATTGTAAAATAATATGTGAACAATAATAAAAGATTTTTTATACCTATTTACATAGATGTCATAGTGTAGCATAATATATTTGTTATGGAAAGGCTAAAAAGAAGAAGGAGGTATATGTTTAATGGGAGAAAATGATGAAAATAAAGATAAACTTTCAGTAGATGAAGAAGCAAAAAAGCAGTTTTTAGAAGAACTTAAAAATAAAAATATGGAAGAGAAAAGAAGATTAGAAGAAAGTAAAAAGAAGAAAGGACAGGAAAAGGAGGAACAGCTCAAAAGAGAAGAAGAAGAGAAGCAAAGAAAACTTCTGGAAGAACAGGAAGCTGAAAAAAAGCTGGATGAATCCAGCCTGCAATCAGAGAAGCCCCAGGAAGAGGACACTAAAATTGACAATTTTAAAGCAGATAGTACTGAAATCGAACCTGTGTCAAAGGAAAAAACTTCTGACCGAAGTACAGATTTCAAAGTCAAAAACAACCTGGTATCCTGCAATCTGAAACTTTCCATTATAGATACAGCTGTATCGGCTGTAGTTTCTTTAGCCTGTCTTTATTTATTTGATCTTATTTTAAGAACCCTGTTTGGACATTATATAGCAGATATGAAAGGCATGTATATAATATTATTTCTAATAGTATCTATCTTATATCCTGTTATAATGAGAAGCTGCAAATCCAGGAAAACATTAGGTGAAAAATTTACCAAAGTACCAAAAGGAGTAGATTAAGAATTGAAAAAGGGCAGCCAACATGAATTTTTTATAGAAAAGTTAAAATTTCCAGCAGTTGGAATCGCACAAAAGGACGGAATAAAGGTATTTATAAAAAACTCTGTGCCAGGTCAAAAAATAAAAGGTCAGATTACAAAAAAAAGAAATGGATATGCAGAAGCCAAAATTGTGGAAATAATTGAAAATGTAAACTACGCAACAGAGCCCTTATGTCCCCACTTTAACCTCTGCGGCGGATGCAATTTTCAGTTTATTCCCTATAATATACAGGTTGAATTAAAAAAGCAGCAGGTTTTAGACCTGTTTGAAGAATCTTCTATCAAAGGTTTTAAATTCTTGGGTATAGAAAAAAGCCCCGAGGAATTTCATTACAGAAATAAAATGGAATTTACTTTTGGAGATGAGCAAAAAGGAGGATCTCTCACATTGGGAATGCATATGAGGGGAAAATCCTTCGGCATTGTGAATGTAGATAAATGCAAAATAGTAGATGAGGACTTTACTGTAATTTTAAATGAAATCGTCACCTATTTCAGGAAAAAGGGACTGCCTTATTACAGAATACGGAGCCACAGGGGATATTTAAGAAATGTGGTAATTAGAAGAGGTAAAAATACAGGGGAAATCCTCGTAAACATCGTTACTACTTCACAAATTGATTTTGATTTCAATGAAATAACTGAAATATTGAGAAATTTAAATTATAATGGCAAATTAGTGGGTGTACTTCACACTATAAATGACAATTTATCGGATGTGGTAAAAATAGATTCAGTGAAAATACTATTTGGAAACGATTATATAATAGAAGAAATTTTAGGATTGAAATTTAAAATTTATCCGGAATCATTTTTTCAGACCAATTCTAAGGGCACCGAAAAGCTGTATAGTATAATTAAGGATTTTTTAAAGGATACTTCCTCAAAAACGGTTTTTGACCTGTACTGCGGCACGGGAACTATAGCTCAAATATTATCCCCCCATGTAAAAAAGGTACTGGGAATAGAGCTTGTAGAAGAGGCAATAAAATCTGCGAAAGAAAACATAAAATTGAATGGAATAGAGAATTGTACATTCATAGCAGGAGATGTATTACATATAATGAAAACTTTAGAGGATAAGCCCGACATAATAATACTTGATCCCCCAAGGCCTGGAATCAATCCCAAAGCAATTAGACAGATTATAAATTTCAATGCTCCTGAAATAATTTACGTGTCCTGCAATCCTAAAACTCTTGTAAATGACTTAAATATATTTATCCAATGCGGATATATACTGGACAAGGTAAAACTCATGGATATGTTTCCCCACACTGCCCACGTGGAGACTATAGTTTCGCTGCATCGGCCAGCCGCCATCACCCATAGTGGGCTTTCACCGTCAAGTTACGATCCATATATGGCACATAAAATAAAGGGTAAAGCTTAATACATAAAGCCTTACCCTAATTTATGATAGAATAAATATATTTTAAACAGTAACAATTTTTGAAATTTGAAATCTTAAACTTAAGATTATCTCAATGGCTTAAAGCTCTTTAATCGTAAAGCATTGGTTAAGACAGAAACAGAGCTAAAACTCATTGCCAACGCTGCAATAATAGGATTTAACAAAGGTCCACCAAATAAGTACAGTATTCCCATAGCTACCGGTATTCCCAATGTATTATAACCAAAGGCCCAAAATAAGTTCTCCTTTATATTTTTTATAGTTTTTTTGCTGAGTTCAATAGCTGTGGGTACATCCATCAGATCACTTCTCATGAGCACGATATCTGCAGACTCAATAGCCACATCGGTTCCCGATCCGATAGCTATCCCTATATCAGCTTGTGCTAAGGCTGGAGCATCATTTATTCCATCACCTACCATAGCAACTTTTTTTCCTTCTGACTGGAGTTTTTTTACTTCATTCGCCTTATCCTGCGGTAAAACTTCTGCCAATACCCTGTCAATACCTACTTGGCTAGCAATGGCTTCTGCGGTCCTCTTATTATCACCAGTTATCATCGCAATTTCTATTCCCATATCATGAAGTCTTTCAATTGCTTTTTTGCTGTTTTGTTTAACTGTATCTGCTACGGCAATTATACCACTCAAGCTTTCATTTACGGCAATGAACATAGGTGTCTTGCCTTCCTGTGCAAGTTTATCCGATTCCTCTTCTAAACTTTCCAGAAGAAGAACATGATTTTCATCCATAAGTTTTTTATTACCCAATAATATTACATTATCATCGATTATCACCTTTATACCATGACCTGGAATGGCCTTGAAATCCATTGGTTTTTTCAAATCAATAGATCTTCTTTCAGCTTCTTTTACAATAGATTCACCAAGTGGATGTTCAGATCCTTTTTCTGCAGTGGCTGCTATTTGAAGCAGATATTCTTCACTTATATCTTTAGCTGTAATTATGTCTGTAACCTTTGGTTTTCCCTCTGTAAGTGTACCTGTTTTGTCAAATACTATAGTTTGAATTTTATGTGCAGTTTCCAATGCTGTGCCACTTTTTATAAGTACTCCATATTCTGCACCTTTACCGGTTCCAACCATTATTGCTGTTGGTGTTGCAAGACCAAGAGCACAAGGACATGCTATAACAAGTACCGAAATAAATATCGTTAATGAAAAAACTCCTGATTGTCCTGTTAAAAACCAGGCCAGGGATGAAACCAAGGCAAGTCCTATAACTACAGGTACAAAATAACCTGATATTACATCAGCCATTTTAGCTATAGGAGCTTTAGATCCCTGAGCATTCTCCACCAATGTTATTATCTGTGCCAGCGCTGTATCTTTACCAACCTTAGTTGCTCTATACTTAATAGAACCGTTCTTATTTATACTCGCACCAATTATTTTATGACCTATGCTTTTTTCCACCGGTATACTTTCCCCGGTGAGCATTGACTCATCTACGGATGTACTGCCCTCAATGACTTCACCATCTACAGGCATTTTTTCACCCGGCTTGACAACTACAATATCTCCCACTTCAACTTCATCAATTGGTATTTCAGTTTCTCTATTATCTCTTATTATGACAGCAGTTTTAGGAGCTAATCCCATAAGCTTTTTGATAGCTTCAGAAGTTTTGCCTTTGGTTATTGCTTCCAAATACTTACCAAGAGTAATGAGAGTCAAAATTACACCTGCAGATTCAAAATACATATGATAACCATTGTTGCCGGAAAGTATTTCAATTACTGCAAATACACTATATAAAAATGCCGCCGAAGTTCCAATTGAAATCAATGAATCCATATTTGGACTCAACCTAAACAACGATTTAAATCCAACGATGAAATATTTTCTACCTACCACCATTATGGGCAAGACAAGTATTAGTTGTAAAACAGCAAAACTTTTTACATGCTGCATAGGATCGATAATTTCAGGCAGCATAATATTAAATTTCCCCATAATCATCGGTATCATTGCAAGCAGCAATAATGGTACTCCAAAAATTGCTGATATTAAAAATCTATGCCATAATGCTTTGATTTCCCTTTCCTTTTTTTCTTTATCTACATCAATATTGCCTTCTTCTTCTGAAGCTCTATAGCCGGCTTTCTCAACAGCCTTTTGTATATCGGATAATGTAACTACTGTGTTATCATAATTTATATTTAATTTTTCAGTAGCAAAATTTACACTTGCACTTTTAACTCCTGGCAATTTTCCTGAAATTCTTTCAACAGTTCTTGCACAAGCTGCACACGTCATTCCTTCAATTTTAAGCATTTGATTTTTCATAATAAATACACCTCTTATATCAACTGATAGAATATAACATTATCTTCCCATCATATTTTGATGCATTTCTATCATATCATCCTTATTAATTGATGCCATCATCCCGGCCATAGACCCATAGCCATTTTTTTGCATCATATCGATCATCTTTTTATAATCACCATCGCTTAAATTATTCACAAACTTGTTCATGGCATTATAATCCCTGTTTTCCATATCCTTTGCTGCTTCATTAAAACCGTTATCCTTCATTATTTTTATCATGTTGTTATAATTATCGTCTGATTGAGATTTTACAGCTTGTGTGTTTACTAATGACATATTAGCGTTATTAGAATCTATATTACTTTTTTGCTTTGCATATACAGCAGAAATACTTCCTATTACAGCTAGACTTGATATTACCAAAACTATAATTTTATTTTTCATTTTAATATCACTCCTATCTAATAATTTTAAATTATTTTTTATTTACTTCTATTTTCATAGAATTTTATTATTCATATATTTTCAAGGGAATTCATCTATATAACTCTACTGCTCACCCTATCATGCCTCTCGTATAGTTATTTCTTGTTTATGCGTTTATTATACTTTTTATTTGTGAAGTCATTATGAAACTAAGTATATATCCTTAATTATAAATTGGAATTTACATAATAATATATTATTATACCAGCTATACCCACGAAAAATATTAATATACATCGATACACAGGCATTTCAGCTTTATTACTCAATACATCATATTGTTCTATTTGACATCTATTTTTAATTATTCTTCCTGCAATTATTGCTATAATAATCATTATGAAGCTAGTAATATGAACAATTGTAAATGGTTTGATAATCACGGGATTTGTCCTAAAAAACTCTACTATTATCCTGTTCATCGAAAATCCTATTATATATTTAATAAACAATTCTCCGTCATAATTTATTCTACTTTTTTTCCTCCATAGAAAAGCAAAAAGAAAAAGATCTAAAATCATTTCATACATTTGAACTGGATGGACTATCTGTGAACCAACTTTAATTCCCCATGGATAAACAGTTTTCATTGGAATTCCAAAAATATCGCAGCCTATTCTTCCAATTGCTTGACCTATAGCTATACCCGGGGCAATGGTATCAGCAGCTTTCCAAAAAAAATTCTTTTTTTCCTTGTATACCATGCTGCAAATAATGTTCCTCCTATCAGTCCTCCCTGAATAGACAAACCACCCAGATTTATAAGGAATATTTCCAATGGATTTCTTAAATAGTGCCCAAAGTTAAAGGCTATAACATAATATAATCGTGCACCAACTATTGCAGCTATAATTGTATACATTATTAAATTAAATACCTTGTCTTCATTTAACCCCTTTCTCTTGGCTTCTTTCATGACAATCAGTATTCCGATTATCATTCCTACAGCTACCATTACACCAAAAATATTAATATTAAGATGTCCTATTTTAAAAAGTTCCCTCATTTAGATTTCTCCTTTTGTATTGGTTTTTTGAATACTCTTAGAATTTCAACAGCATCTCTAAAAGTTATTATTTTTTTTGGAATAAATCCCGGTACTTTTTTTATATAATCAGAATATTGCTCTCCAAAGGTATTTATCATTGTTTTTTCTTCTTTTCTTGCAAGCCTTGTATACATAACAAATAACATTGGAGCCATTATTAATGTAATAAGCGTAGGCCATTGTAGAAGGAATCCTATTATTGCAAGAATAAATCCACTATACTGCGGATGGCGTACAAATCTGTATATACCATCCATAACTAGCTGTCCATTTCCTAAATGTATTCCTCTCCAGCCTATTGCAATTATAAACAATCCTCCGAAAATAAATATATTGCTTATAATGTGTACTATATTAAATAGAACAGGTGAGTCACCTGCTAAAACCACCCATAAATGACCATTAGCATGGGAAAATGGATCAAGTACAGGATATCTCTTGCCTAAAATCGACGTTAAAATATAAATTGTCAATGGATATCCAAACATTTCACTAAATAATGCTACCATAAAACCTGAAAAAGCTCCTAAAGTCCTCCAATCCCTTTTTGTCCTTGGCCTAAACGCAAAGTATGCAAATAAGCTGAAAACGGCTATATTAAATATAACAACAGGCCATAATCCATATCCATATTCATTAAAGCCATGCATAATATCCTCTCCTTTTATGTTTACGTTTTTATCCAATATTATTAATCAAACATATTATTCTACAAAATAATGAAGATACTATGAAGCTATATATGGTTAAAAATTTTTTATTATTTCTTCATTTAACCTACACATAAATCCTGTATGTTAATAATCAAAAAATGATAGTATATACAACACAATGTATTTTAATAAATTAATGTACTATCCTTATTAAACACTTCAGCAAAATGTTTAGCGAATAGATATTACACCTATTCCAATTTGTCAAATTGTATACTTTTTTGTGTTATACAAGAATTTTATGTAGAACTTATGAAGATTTTATTGTCAATAAACATTTTTTATACAAAAAACAATGAGTATAGATTTAGTTTTTAACCAAATCTATACTCATTTTCAAAATTTTTAGTTATTCAAATTCTGTTAAGCTTTTTCTATCCCTACCACATCATAACCTGCATCTTTTATGGCTGCTTTAATCTTTTCATTAGAAATACCATCTTCTACTTTTTTCCTAAGATTTTTAATATGTGGGCATCTATAGTTCTATCAGAACCGTCAAAATCAATACCGTATACATTTTGAATGAGCTGTTCTCTGGATAGAACTTTGCCACCATTTAACGCAAGAGTATATAAAAGTTCAAATTCATTTGGAGTTAAAATTATATCTTCTCCTTTTACCTGTACATTTCTCTTTTCCTTATCAATTTTAAGCCTCCCATTATCATATGAAAGCACTGTTGATTTACCGGAATTTATTCTTCTAAACAATGCGTTTACTCTTGCTGTCAATTCCCTTGGGCTTAATGGTTTAGTAAGATATTCATCTGCTCCAACGTTAAGGCCTTGAATTTTATCACTCAATTCCACCTTTGCAGTAAGCATGAATATATGGATATTCGATGTTTCTCTTATAATCCTGCACACATCTTCACCATCAATATCTGGAAGCATAAGGTCTAATATAACAAGTTGAAAATCTATTTTAGTGAACTACCACCACTTATTCCAGCATTCTTCTGAATTCACTCCAGCTTGCTTCGCTTATT
>NZ_JBHMIY010000031.1:0-44094 GCF_042436595.1 Clostridium sp. MT-14 | reverse complement strand
AATTCTTTCTCATTTTTAAAACCTGACAGCCTTGGATTTGCACCTAATGAATTTTTCTGCCATCGATGACTTTCCTTTTAAAACAAAAATGGGTATAAAGCCTCTGACTTTATACTCTGTCTCATTAACTTGACAAATTAGAAATTCCCTTTACTTATCAGTTAGTCTATATTTAAATTATAGTAAATTGGCAGACAATATTCATTGAATTATTCTGTAATCTTGATGCAATAAAACGTTTACTTTTTTTTCAGCAATTGTATTTTTTTGTACTAAATGCATCTATTTATTGTACTTCATTGTGTTTAAACTTATGTTGTAGTCTGTACGAAGAGGGTGTAACACCCACTATTTTTTTAAATACTTTTACAAAATATCCACAATCTTCAAAGCCCAAATCTATAGAAAGATTTTTAATGGAAATATCAGAAGTTTCAAGCAGCTCTTTTGCCTTTTTCATTCTCAATTTACTTATATAGTTGGAAAAATTCTCACCGGTCATTTTTTTAAAAAGTTTGCTGAAATAGCTGGAACTAATATTACATAAAGATGCCATTTCATCTAGACTAATGCTATGACAATAGTTATTTTGAATGTATTCTAAAGCTGGCCTCAAAATTATATTGTTCTTCTGTTCTTTTATTTCAAAGCTCTTGTTATAAATTCCCTTATTAATAGTATCAATTAAACTATATACTTTATCAGGTTCTTTTCCCTGTGTTATGTTTACATTTTTCATATTTTCATCTCTGCTTGTCATTGATATTATTTGACTCATTTCATTTAATTTTGTTTTTAGTAAAACTTCTTCTACATTTTTATTTCTGCTTGTCATTAATATTTCTTCATTCATCTCGTTTAATTTTATTTTTAATAGGGCTTCCTCTACTATATAGTTACTGATAAGAAATATCATATTGGCAACTGATTTAATCCTATCCAGTGAAACTACTCGAATTTTTTTATACGCTTCCTCAATTTCTTTTTTATCAAACAACTTTGCTTTTGTGAATCTATCTTCAAATATCAGTTCAAGATCTTTCTTTCGGCAATCCTCCTTAATTAAAATCTGACCACCCACCAATGCCCCTAAATATTGACCATCTACAATTACAGGTATGGCAAAAACCAATAGTCCCATATGACATATATACACATAAGGATGCTGCAGCCTGGCCGCTTCTAACCCTCCTCTTGAATCACACTTTTCACACAATTTGGAGTAAATACAGTTAGTTCTTATGATTTTACACAAATCACTACAATTACTATGCTTCGTAACAGGCGTCCCTTTATAATCAACAGTCAGTAGGGACGTCTCCACCACTTTTGATATAGCATCTTGAATCTTTTGAAAATTATTTACATTAATTATATAGTCTAAATTGGGAAAATTACTTTTCAAATTAATTCCTCCCTTCACAAAAAATATAAGTTAATTGTGAATACACAATTATTGGTCAGCTTAAATTTTAAGCATTCAGTAGATAAGAATTATTAGATACGTTATCAAATTTTTTATTGAAATGTTGAGATTGATCAGTTTTCTAATCCTATATGAAATCTTTATAGTTTATTTCTATTCTATAATTAATTATAATACATTTAACTTATACTAGTAAACAATCTATATATAATTACTGTTATTAACTTGTGATAATGTCACCTTGATATTCATTACGAACTAAAAAAAAGGCTTATTCAACCTTTTTTTATAACCTATATCAAGATATACCCTTGTTTTTTTCAACTCTTATATACACAAAATAAATCACTCCGAATATAATTCCCATCAGGCTAACCAACTGGGCAACTCTTATATTTCCCCACATCAAACTGTCTGTCCTCAGTCCTTCTATAAAAAACCTTCCTAGAGAATATAGCCCAATATAAGCTGATATTACAGCTCCCTTTCTATACCTTTTTCTCAATATATAAATTAAAACAACACAAACAAATAAATCCCAAATGGACTCATATAAAAATGTAGGGTGATAATATGTACCATCTATATACATTCCCCTTTGTATAAAAAGTGGAAACTTGCTTATAAATTCATAACTAACAGGACCCCCATGGGCTTCACTGTTAAAAAAATTACCCCACCTGCCTATTGCCTGGGCAAGTACTATAGATGGGGCCACAAAATCCATTATCTTTATAAAATTTAATTTTTTATATCTGCTGAATATATAGGCTGCCAGTATACCAAATATAAGCCCACCATGAATTGCAAGTCCACCCTGCCTTATATTTATCATATCAATGAGATTATCCTTATAATACGGAAATCGGAAAATAACATAATAGGCCCTGGCACCCACTATGGCAAAAGGAAAAGATACTAAAAATACATCTATCAAAACATCAAAATTATATTTTTTATACTTGCAATTTGAATTGGCCAGCAAAATAGCCGTCAGCATTCCTAATGCTATTATAATTCCATACCATCTTATTTGAAAACCATTAATGGAAAAAGCTATTGGATTCATACGTATATTACAACCTTTCCTAAAATTTAAATCTGCCATACTATTTGTTTTTTAAAACATAATCCCAGCTCCTCGCTAGAATTTCTATCTTATTATAGCACAATATGCAATATCTTAAATGCTCGATATATAAAATGCTTCTAATTACCCGTAAATAGATCTTTATAATTTTTTAATAACCCTGCTGGCCTTTCCTCTTCAAACAGCTTATATCTCAAATAGTCATCTACATATATACAAAGCGGCATCAGTGTAAACCACAATAATGCACACGGTACGCATATCTGCCCATATAGATTGCCCCAGCTGCCTGAATAATTCCATACATCAAGTTTTAACCATATGTTAAGGAGTATACCGCTTACAAATTCCAATACAAGAACTATAAAAGTGCCTATAACACATTCCTGCCACATTTTCCTGGCATAGAATTTAGGGCGTTCATTAAGTCTTCCTATTAAAAAAGCACTTAAACCTCCTACTACCAGCATACTTATATGAGTCCAGCCCCTCCATAGCCCTTCAAGCACCATGTATAAAGCACCCATTACAAATATTAAAATTAAATCCTTTTTTAAGTTGGAATAACTGTATCCCATATCACTTTTACACCTCCTCTTAAGTTTTACTAATATTTTGATATACAGTAGAATTAAACCCTTATACTATAATATCCTGGCAATCTCTATTTAATTCATTCTTCTCTCTATGCAAAATACAAAATAAGCACCCTAAATGACGGATGCTTATTCTATAAAATTTACCTTCTATTTGAATAACCTACATACCAAGTTCCATTTAATATTTCATCTGAACTTATAGGATCATTCTTATCGTTTACCAAATAATGTGACTCATCAATATCATTGGTATGATAATGCATTAATGAACCACCATATTTGCAATATATATCTCTATTGAGATCATTAAATTCAGTAAGTGCATCATTGAAGCTAATTACTTTTTTAACAAGTTTCCAGCTCTTATCATTGATATTAATTCTCTGAATATCCGATACTTCTAAATATCCGTACTCTCCTACACCAAAAGCATTTCCACTTTTATCTACAAATAATAAATCAGAATTTTTCTCCAATTTTTGTATCATTTCAGATACACTATATTTAGTTTTTTCGTCTTTGTCCATCACTAATTTCCTCTCTTCGTAAATCAATAACATTGTATGTTTTATATTTATATACGATTTTTGCAAATATTTTGAAGGACATTCTATTGAGTTTTTATATTATATCACATTTTTTACTACGCAAAATAAGCACCCTATAAAACAGGTGCTTACATAACAATAATAAAGGAGATCTATTTGCGGTTGCATTTAAGTTTATCGTGCCCTGCAACCACAGGCACTAATTTACACTTATAATTATTTTTAAAGAGGACAATACTTAAGAACTACTTATTTATAAGTATATATTATACTTGTTACATTCTAATGTCACATTGATAAACTATTTGTAAACAAAATGAAAAACACCAAGCATAAAGCTCAGTGTTTTCAGGCGGCAAGTAAATCTGTAAGCCGAGTTCTGTATTATAAATTTTACGGTAACATAAGTAAAATTATATAAAAATAAATCCTTGTAAAACACNAAGCTCAGTGTTTTCAGGCGGCAAGTAAATCTGTAAGCCGAGTTCTGTATTATAAATTTTACGGTAACATAAGTAAAATTATATAAAAATAAATCCTTGTAAAACACTGGTATATCTAGCTTTTTAGTTTTATACAGTTTAAAAAATAAAAATATATAAATATAGGGTTTTTCATATTAGTATGGCAATAGTATGGCAAAAATAAATTTGCCATACTATTTACCTTTTAATGTGTTACTAAAATTTCTCTACCATTATAGCATAAAAATATAGTAAGGAGCTAACAATTTTCGGTTAGCTCCTTATCTTGGTTAAAGAATAACAATAGAAAGTTTTAGAAAGTATTTTTAATTAGCAGGTGTAATATTTGCTTGACTCATTCCTGCAATATTAACTATATCTCCTTCTTCTACATCAAAAGTCACTTCGTTTACTCCTCCAGCTGACCCACCAAGAATTTCATTTACTTTTGGCATACCAGACTTATCATATACTACAAAATTTCCGCTTCCACTAGCAGGTACAGCTTTATACCTTCCCACAGCTATGTCTTCACCAGCTTTCCATACGCCACTATATAAAGATAACTGCTGTGCTTTTGTTACGAATGGAGTTGTTACAGGCTCAAAATGAGCTTTGTTTATACCCTGTAATTGTATCTTATCACCATCTGCAATTTCAACCCTTACTTTAGATACCCCCATTCCATTTGCTGCTCCTAATATTTCATTTATTTTTAAACTGCCGTCGCTGCCGTTCACTGTGAAATTGCCTTGCCCTTCAACAGGCGTAGCATCATACAATCCTGCCTGTACATCTTTTCCACCCGTAAAAGTTCCTGTACTTAAGTCTGTAGCGGTACCAGCCACCACTCTTTTAGATTCTTCCACTGGTTTTGGTGCAGGAGTAGTTTCCTTGGTTGCTGTTTCTTCAGTATCTGTACTACTGGAATCAGTATTAGCTGTATTAGCTGTGTTTGTATTCTTCGTGGTATTACCTGTATCGGGCAAGTTAGATGCCCCCACTATAAAAACAACAAATGATACTGCTAGAATAACCAAATTTCTTTTAGATTTTGACTTGTCCTTTTTTATAACTCCTTTTATTAAAAATATTATTGCCACTACAACTCCTATAAAGCCTATAAACATTAAAAATCCCATTATATTGCCCCTTTCATTTTTCTTTAATTGTAACAATATATTCATAATTTGTCCATATTTAGACATAAAAAATAAACCCTACCAGGTTTTAATCCCAGTAGGGTTTTAATTATTTCTGTACCGGTTGAGTAGATGCGGGAGCTGTTGTGCTTTGTGCTGTAGCCACATCTGCAATATCTTTCCCCTCTGCAAACGCAGGAGCCAATATACCACTACCTTTTACCTCTGCATTTATCTTGCCACAGATAGTTTCACGAAAATGGTCAAGCTCCTCCTGAGATATTCCAGGTATCTTTTCTGTTAGCAGTTTATCAAATTCTTTTCTCTTTTGCTCCCCAGCATTTGGTATAAATTTAAATTGCTGTTCCACTATATAGAATATATCCTGTGCAAGTTTATAGTCTTTATTGTACTGGTCTACTCCTAGCTGATTGATTAAAGCCTCCCTTTTCTTTTTCAAATAGGCAACTCCAATAGCAATAAAATAAGAGGCCAACGCCCCTGCAATACTTAAAACACCTTGTGTAATTATACTTGTTACATTTTCCATAATATATTACCTCCATAAAATTTTTATTTAAAACAATACTTTAGAGCCGCCTTGACCTTTATTATTGTTATAAACTACTACAGGTGCTCCACCCTTTCTAAGAGTAAGATAATTGCCCCTGTCTAGATGTATTCCCATATCACCATCCGTTCTTTTCTCAATGTAGAATGGTGTGTTTGGTATCGGGAATATATTTGCCCCTGTTGGAATACTGGTATCATAGTTTGGTACTGCCTGTGCTGTAGATGTAGTTTGTTCCCCGCTTGATATCGTCTGTCCTGTAATGCCTTTAACTATAGCCGTTGCCAGCTTTTCTGCATTGTATTTATTACAGTCATTTTTATTGTCACAGAAAAAAGGCTCCACTAAAATGGCTGCCATTTTTGTATATTTAAGAACATAGAGCCCTGGTTGACTTTTTGCTCCCCTATTGGTTAATCCCAAGGCTGTTGCAATTTCCGTTGATACTTTAGAAGCATATGTTTGTCCTGCAGCACTTACATATTCTACTTCACAGCCTGTGGCTTTATCTGTCTGGAAAGCATTTACATGAAAACATAAATGTAATTGAGAACCTATTGAATTAGCTTTGTTCACTCTATAGGCGAGGCTTTGCCCAAGTGTAAGTGGCGGACTAGCTGAAGGTGTACAGTTATAGCAGATATGTCCTAGTTTCTGTAACTTTTGTATTACCAGTGCGCCATATTCTCTGCAGTCTTTCTCCTCATTTCGATATCCAGAAGCGCCACGATCACCGCCAGTGCCATGCCCAAAATCATAAGTTATTATCATAAAAATCATTTCCTTTCTTATTTTTTTAATTGCTCTAGTGCTTTAACTAATTTTTGTGGTAGTGGAAGTCCACACTTCCCGCAGTTTTCTAAAATAGAAATACCCTCATTTGCTATATAAAAGTAGCAAACGAGGGTACGGAAAACCCATGTTCCATTATTTAAAAGCCTGTCTAAAAGTACTGCAACAATAAGCACTGCAAGAATTGAAGCCTTTTTTGCTATACCTTTATACCCGATTTTAGAGTTTACTTTGTTTCCTATCCATGCATTTAAAAGTCCTGTGCCGTAGTCAACAAACATAAATCCTACAAGTACCCTTAAACATGTATCCCACCCACCAAAAAAGTACGTTAACATGCTGCCTACCCCCGCCACCATAGTATTAAAAACGTGTCTATTCATGTCTAGCCTCCTGTTTAAATACTTTTAAATATAAAAAAGAGTTCTGGATTTCTCCAAAACTCTCTGTCTATTTAGTTCGCAAAATTATTCTATTACGTATTATGCAATGGTCAAGTATTTTTGTAACACAGCAGCCTAATTTGCTGAGATTCCAAATCTTGCCTTAAATGGAGTTAATCCATTATTGTATGTATGTGGCCTATATATGGTACAACCATATATAGGCCAATTATTTATTGATTTATTTAATTCTTCGTCATTATGGTAATAGTGATGATATATAAGTTCATTTTTGAGTGTATTGTAGTATTGCTCCATAGGTGCATTATCATATGGGCACCCGGCTCTGCTCATACTCTGCTTTATATTTGCTGAACTGCAGAATTCTACAAATTCCTTCTATGTATATTGCGCACCCTGATCACTGTGGAAGAACAGTTTTCCATTGATTTTTGGCTGTGATGAAAGGGCCTTCTTCAGTGTTCTTATAGCAAGTTCGCTTGTCATTTTATTTCTATTTAAGCTTGCTACCACAGATCTGTCATATATATCTATGATACTGCAGTTATATCACTAAGTTTAATTCCCTCTCTTTTTAAAAGAAAATTCATAGTTCTATAACCGGGTCTGCCTTCAGTTTCATGGTATATTTTTTGATTTCACTATATATTCTGTGTTTTTTATGGATATAATCTAATTTTCTTTCTTTTAAAAAATTATAATATGCATTAGGATGCATATTATAATTTTGAGAGAAGCCATCTTAATCCAAAATATTTACTATTTTTCTTTATAAATCGATAAACCACTAATCGATTTCCTTCGCAAAAATGCCGCAGCTTTTTTAAGAAATCATTTTCCTTTTTGATTTCTTAAAGTTGTTTCGCAACTTGTTAATCTCCTGCATTGAATCGTATTCCTGTTCAGTATCATGGTTTATTTCGCATTCTTCGCGGTATTTTTTTATCCATAGTGCTATACTTGTCCTTAAAGCTTTATATTCTTTTGATATGCTCTTCAGTGTTCTTCCTTCTTCTAAATGAAGTTTTATTATTTTTTTCTTGAATTCATCTTCGTAGTTTCTTTGCATTTTTGTCTCCTCCTAATAAATATTTTAATTTATTAGACTATCATGTTACAACTTTAGTTTATCACTACATTATTTAGTTTGGACAAAGCAACTATTTTACTGTTCTTGACACATGCTGGGTTCCCCACTATTAGGCTACCTTCTTCACATTTAAATTTTGAAGGAACTACTGTTCCTAATCCAATTATCGAGTTTGATGGTATTGTAACACCAGGTGCTAATAATGCAGACGAACCAATGTAAATATTTGTACCGATATGAGTGGGTTTTGGTATAAGTTCATTATCTTGCAAAGATATTTCATGTGACCAAATTTGTGTATACGCACCTGCAATGACTACACTATCATTAATATAAATACCACCACCTGAATCTAAAATATGTCTACTTGTAATTCCACAATAATCACCACAAATAAAAGTATTTGCCCATCCCTTATAATTACTACCAACTATTCTGTTAAGATTACCTATCTTATTATTTTTGCCTAGTTCTAAATACTTTAAATCCTTTAAAACATTTAAATTACCTATTTGAGTCCCATTTTTAATTAATACCTTTTTAGCATCTACATAAGACAAACCGATATGCACATTTTTACCTATTTCCCACTTAAAAACCTTTTTATAAATAAAAATTTTAAATACATTAGGTGCAAAAATAATAATTAGCAAAATAAATCTTCTCATTATTTTCACGGAAATCCATCTCCTATAAAATTGTAATATTTATAGTATTCGACATAACTACAAGATTTCCTTCAAAAAAACTATTGCAATTTAGATATAATAAACATTTGATGCAATAACCGTTTCCGTTGAAGTATCACCAAGAAATTTAAATGTATTTCCAGGTGGAATAATAAAAGAAAATTGTTTATCTTGTGTAGTCCCTGTAACTGCTCCATTTAAAATTCCCATAGAATTTCCATTTAAAATTAATTCGTAGGCTGTGCTATAACTTGTTGCATTAAAGCGCATCATTAAATTTAATACTAAGCTTCTACCACCTGTATTTATATAAGTTTTGTTTAGTTTAAATGTGGTATCTTTGACCAAATCATCAGTATTATATAGAATGTTAAAAACATTATCTGTTATATATCCATTTGCTCTTATTGCAACTGTTGGATCTGAACCATTTGTTTTTACAACTCCTGTCATATAAGGAACAGTAAATGATTTTTTATTAGCACTAATAATAGTACCACCTATTACAAGAATATTCCCTATAAAAGCATCTGTATCTAAATTCACATATGAACAACATATAAGTAAAACTGGAAATGTTGATGTTCTATTATCTATAAATTTTCCACCAGTTGAGAATGGATTTTGGAAAGAGCAATTATTAAAATTAATCATATCAGTCTGAGAGGTAACATCTGGATTTAATGTTACCTCTGTGGGTGTAGCATTTATTTGTATCATGTAGTCAGTACTGCTCCATACAAAATTGGCATTATTAAATTTAATATCTCTTGCACCTTTAACAAAAATTTTACCTTGTTCAAATTTACCGCCATTAAATTGAATACTTCTAACTTGCATTTTTACATTTGGATTTTCATCATAAATTTCAAGGTTTGAAGTAACTCCTAATTCGGTTCGTAGCTTATATAAATCGACTGCGTTTGTTACCTCTGCTGTAGAGGTAGTCATAATTAAATTTCTATTGCATTTTAATATTTCAATTCCGTCTAGTTCAGTATCAAATTCATTTTGTAATTTTATTCCTTTATCTAATCCAAAAATAGTTATATTTCTTAAAGAAGTTGCTCCATTTCCAGAGCCTAAATAAATACCGCTACCAACTTGCCCACTTGTATACGTCGCAGTTATTGGTGAACTTGGACTACTTGTAAATCCAATATCTTCAATAGAAATGGCTTCATGTCTTGATGTATCGTTATATAAATTTGTTTTTAAGGCGTAATCATCATATGCAGGGTTAGGTATAATCCACGTAGCACCTCTTACACCTCTTAATTTTACTTTTGAGTGCAAAATTACCCCGTGTAACATATATTTTCCAGCGGGAAGAAATACTTCACCACCTCCGTCTGTTGTATGGTATAAGTCGTCTGAAACTTTACTACAATCATTTATAGCTTGTTGCAAAATATTCGAACAATCAAAATTTGCGTCAATATCTAATGATTTTACACCATAACTCATTAGATTTATTCTACGCTGTAGTAAATCATTCATATTATCCGCCATTTGCGAACTAAGTCCGTCTATACTATCTCCTAAATAATTATAATTTATTGACCCGTCTGTTTTGACAATATCATTTCTGCTCATATTATCATCTCCTATAAATAAAATCCAAAGTGGTTAAATGTAACTGCCACAGCACTACTAGCTATACTGGATTTGGAATATACATCTATTTGTTTTATATAAGTACCATCTTTAATTAACTGCATCAAATCTGCATTACTTAGAGAAGTTGTTCCTACTGCTATGGCCGTCTTTTCTAATGTAGCGGTAGTTAGATCTCCAAAGGTTATTTTTATAGTGGCTGTTATCGTCTCAGTTCCAAAAGTACCTCCAAATACTACATCTATCCCCATAGGATTAATCGATGTATATCCTGTGGGTGGTGTTAAACTAACTGTGGTACCATTCGTATCAGCAGTTGCAGAAGGATTGGCTGTTACACTTTTTTTATAGTTATTATGGATAGCTAATTTACTGGCTTTTATTCCTGCGTTATCATTTATATCTATATCTTGGATTATTCCAGCTTTAAAGTTACCATTGTTTTCGTGCTTCAGATTAAATTCATCCCATCTAATAGGTTTTTGGGTTACTGTAGCTGGGGCTGTTAATTTCATGTCTCCCTGGTCAATACCCTTAAAACTTCCATCATTATTATGCTTCACAGAAAATTCTTCATATCTCACCGCTTGGCCGCTCTGCGAAGCTTGTGCGTCAAGCCCCATTTCCGCTTGTAAAACAGGAGATTCTAATTTTCTGTTCAATACTTCAGGCAAACTAACTTGCTCACCAATTGCATAGTTTGTTTTACTCATGTTAATTCCTCCTTTATGCTAATGTAACATTACCTAATAAAACTGGATTATGTGGCAATATAAAATCCCCTATAGTTAGACCGTTTAAATCTATAACATTAGGGAACATCTGTTGCCTTAATGCAGTATCCAGTTGAGCAACTAAGGCGTCATAAACAGTAGTATTTAAAGTATCAATCCATACCCATTCAGCACCATCATACCTATATAGCTTTCCCGTATCCAATACCCTAACAGTCCAGAATTTTTGTGGTGTAGGGTAGGTTGTGGCTATATCATCATAGGTAGCTACGGGACTTTTTAGTATCATCTGTGAAGTATTGATCATAGCCAGGTAACCGGATACCCTATTATTCTCGGCTTCAATCCTCGTAGATTCGTTAGCCTGTCGGGTATTTTCATTGAATTGCCTAGTACCCTCATTTGTTGCCCTTTCAGCTTCCGCATTTTCTCTTGCGCTTTCATTGGTTTGCCTAGTAGATTCATTGGTTTGTCGGGTATTTTCATTTTCTTGTCTAACAGCCTCACTCTGTTGCATTTCAGAAAATTCTTGTTGTATTTCAGAAAAATCCTGCTCAACTGTATTTTGACTATTATTTATATTTGTTTCAAATTGGTTCACATCTCCAGCTATTTTTTCAATTCCTCCAGCAAGAGACTCTCTTACATCTCTACCTTTTATGGCCTGCCTTATAAAGGCCGTTTCTTTACTTACATCAACCGGCATTATGCACCACCTCCTGTATGGCTTGCCACATAATCTTCTACCCATTCCTGGGTTGCAATCTCTTCATTGTTTGCTCTTATACTACTACCTTCTAAATGCAATATTCCGTCTGTACCAATCCCTAAAGACTCATACCCATACACACATGGCATTGGTATCCCAAAGAAATTTATAAAACCCACTGTCATTTGCAAATCCCCGTCTTGGTAAAAATCTACATATTGATCATGCAATATCATGTAAGTGCTTGTATTAGAAGTTTTCATTTCTTCTGCAATCATATTTTCTGTAGTTATATTCTTGTAGATTCCTCTATTTGCCGTAACATCATTTAGGGTGGCATCATTGGCAACTATATTTCCATCTTCATCTACTCCGAATACTTTTTTGTTGGCGTTGTTTATGCTTATACCTTCTTTGCCATTTGCTAGTATCTCTACATTCTTATCCTTAGACACAACCCTTAGTCCATATTTATAACCTAGCTGCACACCACCATATACACCAGTCCTAGTTACATTACTTGACTGCATATCATTTATACTGCTCTCTAACCTCTCTGGTTTGTTAGAAAGGGTAAGACTTGGATTCCAAGGTTGGGATAAATCCACTTCCATTTCGGCCACCTTGTATACATCATCAACACCGAGCAGAGGGCATACAATATGCACAGACGTTGTAATGTCTATGCTATCAGCAGGAATACCCGTAAGAGTACTTAAATCCAATGCAGACATTTCAAGACTTCCAGTAGGTTGTGTATATTGGCTTAGGTCTGCTTGGCACTCTGTTTTTAACTGTTCATCATCCTCTATATCGCTGTAACCAGCCTTTTGATATATAACTCCATATTTAGACCTTGCTATTGGATCTTCTAAATAATTTTTACCATCATTTACGTTTTCTATAGTTAATCCATTTGCTCCCACAGGAATAATCCTGGTGCCAAAAACAGAACTATCATCTACACTTAAACTTTTTAAATTTTCTCCCAAATTTACATTTACAATTTTATCTTGTGGTGGAGTACTTAAATAATCTAAATAATTAACTCCATTTTCTGTTCTAAACTGCAATACCCCTTTATTTTCATTGATCACATATTTCTGTATGGCCTCTAATGTCGTTTCAAAATCGCTAGTAAAAAAAAGCCAATCCTCAACATCTATAGCGCCAGGATAGACTTTTTTATAATCCTCAATTCCGGAATTGTTATGCGCATTTAAAAATTCTGTTATAACTTCCTCCGGCGTTTTATCCTCATATATCTCACTGCCTACCCTGGTATCATTTAGATAGTTCATAGCACCTTCACACACAACCTCTTTAGTTACGATCCCACCATCACTCATGCCTTTAGCAAAAGTAAAAACTCGACCATTAAATATATCCTTATTGGTCCTTACATCCATAACCCTTACTTTTGTTGTGAATCTGTTTATAAGGTTATAACCGGGATTGTTAGGGTATATTGTAAAATTCAAACTTCCGGCCTGACTCCTTTTGAGATTTATTTTGGGTTCTACAGCTTTAGGGGCTTCGGGGTCAGGATAATGTATTATAGTTTCTACATCACCATTCATTACAGAAATCTTATACATCACAAAGCCTCCCATCTAAATAAAATCTTTACTGTTCCATTACTGGAAAACGCTAATTCATTCTTACCATTTTGTAACTTTAATCCCCAGGGTTTATTATCTCCTGCAACTAAATTATAGGTTTTACCACCATAGGTTAAAGTCATGGCAGCGCTACAATTTATTACCGGTGTTATCATTCTTCCATTGTTATACATAACTACGGTTGTTTCTTCGTCTATAGTAAATTCATTCGTGTATTGTGTATAATCAGTTAAAAAGCAGAATGTATCCCAAATATCATCCCCCATATAACTTGTGCTATATTTAAATGGGTCGCATACAAAATCTACACTTAGTAGTCCATATCTAAGAAATTTATCCCAGTCCGGAGCATCCTGCACTTCGGCCATAAAATAAAATTCCGGCATAAAATCAAGTTGCAATTTTTGTTTGCCGGAATCCATAAGCCACTCTAAGGCCTGCCTATATATTATGTGCAGTTCCTCAACATTGTAGGCTATTATCCTAAGGGTAACCGTTACTGTTCTAGTATCATATACCTGCTCTCCATTACTTCCTACTGTAGAAAAATCATATTGCCCATGCATAAAAGGTACACTATCCATTATTTTCTTTTTAGAAGGGGCATTTATAACTTTATCTTCTGCATAGAGACCCATATCTTTCAAGCTGTGTCTTCCGTTAAAAGTTATACCATACATACTAAATCCCCCTCCTATCTAAAACTAAGTTCTTGCCCTGTATTTTACTCACATAAGGAGTTATAGTTTTAGCCACTTGTTTACTATCCAGATAAGTATTAGTTACTATGGTTGCAGGTTGTGAGGCTTCCAGATTAATACTCTGTACTCCAGAAGTAGCAGCAGCCGCTAGATTCAAAGAACCTGCTGCACTTTGTAACCCTGCGGATGTCGGAACAATTCCAAAATTTTGTACCTCAGAGATAGCAGCCTTAAGATTATCAAACATGGCTTGCAGCTGTGTCAAAGGTCCTTGAAATCCTTCCACCAACCTTGTACCCAAATCCTGCCCAGCCAACTTATAATCTTCACCATAATTGTGTAGCAGAGATACAAGTTCCTGCTGACTGCTGTTCATGAGAGTTTTTTCTGCCTCTGCTTCTAAATTCGCGTCGGACAACTTCTGGTCATAAAAACTATCCAGAGAAGATAACGTCTGATCCTGCTGGTCCTTTATAGCATCAATCTGGTCTTGCAGGCTTTGTTTCTGCTGGTCAAGCTGCTCCTTCTGGTGTCTCCTATCTCTGGTCTTTATTAGATCATCAAGCTCATCCTGGAGTTCCTGCCTTTTTTCAGCCCCCCAGTGCATAGATAATTGTCTTCTTAGTTCTGCCTCTTTGTCTGCGTCGTCTTCATCCTGATATTGGTTATCAAGAGAACTTTCCTGGTCACTTATAGCGTCTATTTTCGCCTGAAGTATTTTAGTTTGGGTATCTGTGGCAAGTTTGACCTGCTTTTCTGCTGCATCTTTTTCATCTTCATATCTCTGTTTTAGAGCGTCTTTAACCTTATCGTTAACTTCGTTGATATCATCAATCTGGGTATCTTTAAATTTGTCTGTTAAATCCTGTATATCTTTTCCAGTTTTTTGATATGCATCTCTTAAATCTTGTACTTTTTTCAACGCCTCAATAGCCTGGTCGGAATTAGCACCGTATTGAGCAACCAATTTATTATACTCGCTAGTTAAGATATTAATTTCTGTAGATTGGTCTGTCATAACTCCTAATAAATTTCTTAGATCAGTCTTATAATCTCCAGTAGAGGTTTGAAGCTGGCTGATTGAACCATCAAGTTCGGTAACTGCTCTGTCTGCTGTTATAACACCATTACTATAATCTTCAAAATATTTTGTTCTTGCTGTCCTTTCTGGCATAATCGCATCTGCTAATGTTGTTCCTAATTTTATTGCACTGTTATTTATATAAAAAGAAGCATCATTCAATCCATCTTTTAAAGCCTCGGAGAAATCACTAAGCCATGAATTTACATTGGTTACCATACCTTCAAAGGTATCTTTTATTACGCTTACCTTATTGGCTATACCATTCACGATATTATCCATAGCAGAAATAACTTTATTAGAATTATTATTTATGCCATCCGCAAAGTTTTTCATCATATCGGGAAACCAGGTATCGTCATCTTTAAGTGGACCCTCATCCGGTGTTGAATGGTGGAGCAAACTTCTTATCTTATCCGCGACCCAGGTTACAGCATCTCCTACAGCCCCAAACATAGACTTTATACCGTTAATAAGCCCTTGTATCATATCCTTGCCCCACTGTAGGAAGGAAGCCGGCAAACTTTTTATATAGCTTATAGCAGAACTAAAGCCACTGCGTACTATTCCACCTAGCGTTGATAGGGCAGAACTTATGGCATTTTTCATAGCATTAAACATTGTGCTACCCAAACTTGCAAGAGTGCCGGGCAGACTTCTAAAGAAGTTCAAAATTCCATTCCATATACTTTGTATTGTAGAAATGGTTCCACTAACTATAGAAGAAATAGCTGATTTCATACCCTCCCAAGCCGCACTCGCTATAGAAATAAGTCCATTCCATAATCCACTTAAAAAGCTTTGTACACCAGTCCAGATAGAGGTAATGATAGAGGCCATTCCACTCCATGCAACACTTAATACAGAGGCTATTACTTGTACGGCTCCACTGAATATGGTTTTTATACCATCCCATATAGCGGAAAAGGCTGATTGTAAATTGCTCCATATCATTTGCGCATCTGCACTTAGCTGAGTAAAATTACCCGTTACTAAGTCCAATATTAATAATATTGCTCCTAAAAATACATTTTTAATAATTTCCCATATTCCAGTAAAAAATGAAGCCAATCCTGAAAATATTGTTTGTATTCCTGTTATGGCCCCACTAAAATTAGTAGTTATGAAACTTGATATAGCCGCTATTGCTGTACTAAATACCGTTTGTATTGTAGTCCATATAGTAGAAAAGAAGGTTGCAATACTTGTAAATATGGTCATTGCAGTGGTTGAAATGCTGGTCCATACAGCGGATAGGGTTGCCGTTATAGTACTCCAGTTTTGATATATCAATAAAGGTATTCCAATAAAAGGGGCAATAATAGCTAATATAACAGTACCCCACTGAGCAAAAAAACTCTGCAGCCATGTCCAGAATGAACTAAACACCTGTTTTATTCCTTCCCAAAGTCCGGAGAAGAATGTTGTTATAGGAGTCCAGTAAGTTTTTATCAATATCGCTGCAGCAGCTATAGCCATTACAGCAATTCCTATGGGACTTGTTATTGCCGTGAATACTAATCCTATTCCTTTTATAACTGCCACTAATCCCGCAATAGCCGGTGTAGCCGCCGCTGCCCCTGTGGTAATAACTCCTATAGCCCCTGCAACTGTACCTATAATGGTAAAAGCCCCGCCCAAAATTAAAAGTAGTGGCCCTAACGCCGCTGTAATTCCTGCTATCACTAAAATAACTGTTTGAGCTACTGGAGACAAATTACTAAATGCTGTGGCTAAATTACCAACAAAATTAGCAATAGCTGTTATCGCGGGGGCTAAAGCTTCTTGTACTTTTATAGCCGCTGTTTCCAGGGCACCAAACATTTGCTCAATAGCTTTACTTGTATCCCCCATCTGGCTTGCTGCCAATCGGGAGGCTGAACTCTGATCATTAGTCGCTTTTGTATATTTTGATAAACCTTTAGCACCATTGTTCATCAAAATGCTTGCAGCTCTTGTAGCATCACTCCCAAAAATTGTATTCATAGCAGCCTGTTTCTGCGCGTCGGAAAGTCCACTCATTTTTGACTGTAATTCTTGGGCAATGCCTGCCGCATTTTTCATATGTCCGCTACCATCCCAAACATTTATGCCTAGCTCTGCCATCTTAGCCGCGGCAGTATCTGTTGGTGCTCCTAACCTCTGTAACATGGTTTTCAAAGAAGTACCTGCATCACTGCCAACAACTCCCGCATCCGCGAACTCACCTAAAACCGCGGTAGTATCTTGTATACTCCACCCTACTAAATGTGCTTGCGCCGCGCACTGCGCTAACCCTTCTGTAAGAGGCTCAACATCTGTACTGGATGCCGCTGCCGCTCCAGCCAAAGCATTAACAGCTTGAGTTGATTGAGTTGCAGAAAGACCAAAAGCCCCCATTGCCTGTACAACGGTATTGGCAGATACACCTAATTCCATACCGGAAGACGCCGCCAAATCCATTGTAGCTTTAAGTGCTCCACCTTTAATTTGTGCCTCTGTAAGACCGCCTTTGGCAAGCTCGGTTATAGCATTTCCTGCTTGTGTTGCAGAAAATTGAGTGTCTTGTCCAGTCTTGAGCGCCAAGTCTCTCAAACCACCCATTTGTGCCATAGGCTTGTTAAGCGCTCCTGCTGCCTGGCTCATAGAAGTTTCAAAATCATTTCCTACTTTTACCGCCGCAGCCGCTGCTCCTGCAATTGGAACTGTAAGCCCCAGGGTCATAGTCTTCCCTAAATCTCCAGCAGTCTTACCAATGCCAGTCAACTTCTGACTCGCTGCATTAGCTTTTTCTCCGAAGGATTGAAGCTCTGGGCCTGTACTTTTTAGTTGGCTTTCTAAGTTTTTCAGCTTGCTTTGTGTTATATCTATCTCACGTTGGAAAGCCCTATATTGGCCCTCAGATATTTTGCCACTGGCAAACTGTTGATTAACCTGTTCCTCAACACTTTTTAACTGATTTAACTTCTGCCTGGTGGTTTCAATAGATTTACTTAAAAGTTCTTGTTTTTGCGCAAGTAAAGTTGTACTAGAAGGATCAAATTTTAGAGCCCTATTAACCTGCTTTAATTCACTTTGGATTGATCTGCTCTGCTTATCTACATCGCTTAAAGCCTTTCCTAGCCCTGTAGTCTCGGCTCCTATAACGACGTTAATTCCTCGTATTGTCTCAGCCATATATTCTCACCTCCTAGCCATAAAACTTATCTATATCAGCTTGTGTTGCCCTTCTTCTAGCGTTCTTTTTGTTTTTCTTGGTATCAAAAGTATCTCCATATTTTTTGGAGAACTTAAAAAAGTCCTTAACTCTAAATAAATTCAATTCCTCCAAACTCAAGTGTTCTCTCTTTGCCATGGCCATAATTACAAATTCAATATCTTCATCTAAAGGTTCATCATCATTTTGACTTTGCGGATTTTGGGAATTTTGCTCTGGCTCCATGAAAAAACCCGTCTGTGGCTTCCTCCATTACAGCCACAAGAAAATTCTGGTCAGTAAAATCTACATTTTCAAATCCAGATAACCATGCTTCAAAAGACGGAAAAGATTTTTTATCATTAAATTGTTCGGCCTTTGCCATAGCCCATGTCATTTGCAATACACTAAGTAAATCTATTTTAGAAATATCATCCTTGACCTTTTCAAGTGCCACTATAGAACCAATTAGATCGGATTTAAATTCCTGTTTATAAAACAAAAGAGCCAACGGTGTGGCCCTTATTTTTACCTCTTTATCGCCTAGCTTTATTTCTCTCATTTAAATACCTCCTAAGGTGTTGTGACTGTTACTGTACAAGCTGCTATTTTGCTGCTATCACCGTGTGCAGTAGCTACTATAGTTGCTGTTCCTGCTGCAATCCCTGTTACTTTTCCAGCACTATCTACAGTGGCCTTTGTAGGGTCAGAAGATACCCAGGTAACTTGTTTATCTGTTGCATTTTCAGGCGTTATCGTTGCGACTAATGTTTCATCTGCACCTACGGCAAGGGAAGTTTCTGCTTTATTTAAAGTTATTTCGGTGACTGGAACAGTTACAAAATCAGGAAGCAGAACCGCATCAAAGAAATTATTAAATTTCTCTGCATTTGTATCATTCAACTCGATTTTACCTTTTACTACTTGCTTACCACTAATTTCAATAGGTGTCATTGTTAAAGCTACAGTCTTGGTATCTGGTTCAGTACTATCGCTTTTACTATTTAGATCACCTGTAGGCCTGCCAGAAGTGACATTATAATAAATAAATTTTCTCTGTTTAACATCTCCGCTTATTTCTCCCATAAGGGCAAAGCTCTTCCTTTGTGCATCTGCAACTTCTACTAACATTCCATTACTATCCCTTATATATCCAAGAACATCTATCTTAAAATCGTCCGGTACGTCAGCAGCTTCAAAGTCTCCGCTATAGCCGTTGTTACTATCAACAACATAATAGGCTATATCATCTGCATAAAATACGTTCTGGTCTCCTTCTGCGTCTGGGGATAGGCTCACAGCACCAGGGTAGGGCTTAGGCACTCCATAAATGGGATTACCTTGTTCATCTTTGCCGGTTATAACTGCATAGTGTGTATTTTTCAATCCGAAAGTCACCTTGTTCTCGCTCATTATTTCTCATCCTCCTTGTTAGTTAATTCTTTTACTCTGTCTCTAATTTTGTGTTTTACATCAACCGGAACCCTTCCATCTTCTAAGACATCTAGCACTATTTTTACAAACTCCTTGAAAATATCTGTATCTTTCAAAGAAACTTTTACAGACAAGCTCTCTGCCATTTCATCAACTCCCTATTAATTTAATTTCATATATCACTTGGTACATTTTTTCACTTTCGATCCATGTTTCAATTTTAGAATAAGGAAACTCTAGTTCTTTTAATTTATTTTGAACCAGAGCTTCACTCTGTAAATCTTTTTTAGTTGTATATAATTCCACCTGGAAATTACTTATTTCCGCATAGTTTATATTGTCAGCTATCAAATCAGAAGAGTAGGAAAACAGATATACAATATATGGTGGAGGAGGAACTGGATTTTGATCAGTACCCTCAAAGTGGTGGTATGCTATGGGGAATCCAATACTCTTAAGAGCTTGATATAATTGAGCTTGTGTCATTTTAACCACCATTCCTTATAATCTTTTTAATATCATCTGGTAATCTAGCACCAAATTTATCGTAAGCAGGGCGGAGATGCGGAAAAGCCCTGGCTCTTCCACCCTGCCACAAAGCATGACCAAATTCCAAAAGATGCACACGTCTATAATCTTTTTTATTCCAGATTATTCTCTTAACCTTATCCCTGTAACCTTGCTTAGTTTTCTTAAATCCTTTAGCATATTTACCTGTTCTTTTAGGAGCAAGGTTTATAGTTTCTTCCAGTACTTCATCCGCTACACTGTCAACTTTTTTTTCAATGGAATTGCTAACATCATCCGTATATTGTTTTATCAAATCCACCATTTCGTCAGCAAATTGATCTACTTTCACATTTTTAGCCATTACTTCTCTTCACCTCACATGTGAGCTCCAGAGTTTCAAAATCTACTTCATAGGTTTTCATTACTGTGTATCTTTTGCCCTCAAATTCAACTTCTGTTTCACCATTGTATTCATAAGCATGTATCTCAAATACAATAACTGGCTTCAAATCATTTGCGGCAGCATCATAAAATTCAGTTCTGCCTATGGATTTTTTCCCACATAAAATAGATATTTTTTTCTCTATAGGTATTTGATTACCTACTTCGTCATAATCAACATCTTTTTGAATCAAGATTAACTCATAATCATATGTCATAAAATCACCTGCCGTTATGAATCATTAAATTATGAAGTCTGTATTGTAAATATCGTGGCATAGCCCCACCAACACTTCCAGATTGATATTTCATAATATCAACAGTGGATTTGTTCTGGTACATCCAAGTAGCGTAATCAACACAAAAAAGAAGATGGTTGGCATTGTCAGGTTCTAAAGCAATACCTTTTTCATCTTCTAACTCTTTCACTACTGCATCTGCAATAGCTGTTATATAAATATCTCTAACAGTAGAGGTTATCCCTAGCCTTGCTTTTATTAAAGATACTATATTTGCTGTGTCCATTTTTATTCACCTTTTGTAACAGTTACCGTGTAGGTCTTAACCGTAGAAGTTCCATAAGATACAGAAACCACAACTGTATTAGAGCCTGTATTCCAGGTAGCAGCACTACCATTTGCTACAGCTGTTCCATTAAGTTTAATATCTACTGTAGCATTTTGTTTAACAGGTACAGCGGTAATTACATTGGTTGCGTTGGTAGTTGTAGCTGTATAAGTCCCTACTGCTGGATCAAAAGCTGGTGTCAACGCTAAAGAGCCTATGGACAAACTTGCAAGGTGTGCATCTGCTGGATTAGCTGTATCTGGTGCAAAGGCTACACTAGTAGCTGGATTAACATTGGCAATATTCACCACAACGAAGCCCTGCCCGAATACCGGGGTTCCATCATAACGTGCAGTGCCCTTAAATATTGTCTGGTCTTCTATAAACCTCGCATGCTCAGAAGATGCCAATTGCGCCCCTTCTCTTTCTACTAAAGTATATAAAGAACCATATCCACCAATTATATCTCCGTCAGGTATAAATGGAAGCTCTATAATGTTTCCGCCCTCCACTGGCATTGTTCCCATCTGCCCGGCCACAATCGCGCCGGCAGCATTAAAGGTAATAGATTTAGACATGAGCTGCATCCTTGTAGAACGGTTCATTGCCCAGAAAGTTCCGCCACTGCTATAGTTAGGCTGTGCCTTACCCAAATTAAGCATAAGTGTAGAGAAAAACTCTTGTGGTGTAAGTCCGCTTGGGTCAATCTTAACAAGGTTTGAAGTATGCAAATCTACCCATTCAGGAGCATGTATTCCCCAGCTAGAAGGTTGTGCTGTTTGTGCTAATCTAGTAGCTATACCTATAGGCATTTTTGAACCAGTACCGTATAGAATAGCCTTATCCAGTGCAAGCCCTATGGCCTGGCCTAATGCATCCATAATTTCATTAGCAAGGTTCAAGTCACTATCTTCCAGTATAGAGTTGCAAATAGGAATAAATCCACCAACTTTATATCCTTCTAACTCTATCTGATTGAAATTTATGGATAACTCATTCAAAGATGCACACATTTCGGTCCAAATACCTTCTGGCACGGTTCCAGCTATATTCTGCCTTGCTCTACCGGTGAGTGGTCTTACATTAACAACGCTTATCAGCTTGCTATATCTGTAAAGATTATCCCTTAAAATGTCAAGCATAACCTCCGGTATAGTCAACTCTGCCGCACTTACCGCTCTTTTTTCACCTATCAGACCTCTAGTTCTTGTTAAAAAGTCTCGTACATCTTCCCTTTCAACAAGGGAATTCACTCTTTCTCTAGTCATACCATTAAAAAATTTGCCCCTCATTTTCAGGCCTCCTTCATCATTTACTACAGTTTTACCTCTTGCACTATTGGTGGGTTTTGGCTCTGGCTCATTTCTAGGTTCCTTACTATTTAATTCCTCAAGTTCTCCCTCAAGGTCAGCAATTTCACCCTCAAGTTTACCTTTTTTCTCGTCAAAATCTTTTTTATCGGTTTCCAGCTTGCCAGTTTCTTCCTCTACTGCTGCAATTTCTTCATCTGTTTTAGCTTCTTCTATAGATTTTTCAAGATCTGCTGTTCTTTTGTCTAAATCAGTACTGGTTTTCATTAATTCAGCAAGTGCAGCCTTCCTTTGATTAATTTTCTTACTCAGCATTAACTGTCTTATTGCCATAGTTCTTCAACCTCTCTTTCAATTTTTTCTTTCTAACATCAAGCTGTCTTTGTCTCTGCTGCTCAATATCTTTTTTTCTAGCCTGTACTCCTGTTTCCTCATAGGCAGGAAAAGTAACTACAGAAACCTCCCATAAGTCAATTTCTTTAAGAATTGTATGGATAGTACCATCATCCCTGAAATCATCTTCCTCATTGCCAATATTAAAGCCAAAACTGCACTGGTCTACATCACCACGGCTAACCCTTTCATATAGATTCATGGCGTCACTATCATTAGGATTAATTTTTATACTACCCCAGAGTCCATGACCATCACTTTTTAAATCAAGGGTATTAGCCTTGTTTCTACCTAGAACTAAAGTTGTATCATGATTTATCAATGCCTTTATATCATTACCAAGAGTACTATTTAAGGCTTCTGGAGCTACCTGTTCAAAATAACCAGGCCACAACTCCGTTTCTCTATTGTAAACTATAAAATAGCCCTCAATAAATTTATCTGTTTCACCCTCAGCCCTGGTCTTTAACTTGCACATTTCAAAGCTTACACTTCTTGTTTGTGGGATACTCTTATCCATTTTTATTATCACCACCATTTCCTTTTAACTTTTTCTGGTCCCCTATCATGCCAGCCGGGATATAGTTTTCTAAAATAACCCTTTCATCAAGTCCATCAAGTGGGGACATACCAAGCCAATCACGAACCTCATTACCAAGCATTACACCTCTTACATATAAATCAGCTCCAACACTCTCAAGCTCCTTAATGTCATAGGCATATAAGCTCCTGGAATTAAATTTAAAATACAAGTCAGGACTATAAAGTAACCCTTTTGTTAAAACCTGTTCTATCCCTTTAGCCATAGGAAGAATCTTTGAATTAATAAAAGCATTGTATTCTTCTTTGTTAAAAGAACCAACGCCAACAAAAAAAGCAGGTACACCAAATATCCCTGCCACCGTCTTTTTATCTATCTCTACAGCATCATTAATAGCCAAATCTGTAAGACTCAAAGGCTTTACTGTATCAACCTTTATAAGATCTGCTGGAATAATCCACGGCCTACCTCCTTCGGTTTCATCAATATACTTGTTAAGGACTTCGGATCTTCCTTCTTTACTTGCAAGTTCTTCTGTTTCAGCATCCACAGAAACAATTATATTAGGTCTCCACTTATCACTCATAAAGCCCTTCTTTGTTGCTGTAGCTTGTTTCAGATTGTCGACTATATCTTTCAAAGCCACTCTATAGCTCCTACCTATCCAAGGCCTATTTGGATCAGGGTTAATGACAAAATGTAATATCTCATCATAGTTATAGGACCTGCCATTATAAAGCACCCTATATCCTGTGTCAGTATCAACAAAACTTACAAGAGAAGGTTTTAGAGGTATTAATTCATCAATATAACCATCTTGCATTTTAGGATATACAACACAGTTTCCTCTACCTGGTAAAAGCATTGTATAAACAATGTTATACATCCATGTCTTACGCGTCATTAGAGAATACGGATTTATGTCAATTTTTCGAGACAGTGAATTTTGTATCCTTATATCTCCACTTTCTGTATTCTGCATCAGATATATTGTCATACTGGAGATTAAATCAGCTATTTTCCCAGCACATATCTGTACCTCTGGATTATCTGCAAGTCGTGTATATCCTGGAACACATAAAGTACTATATGCTTCATCAGATAAAAGCCAACCAATTTCACTTCTTTTTTGTTTTGGCTCTGCTCTAGTTCTTTTTCTCTTGCCCCAATTAAATATTGCCATTGTCTATCCTCCTATCCCTTCAACCACTTGTCAGCGGAACTCTTTTTCTCTAAATTCTCAAGCATACGGACACACGCAAAAACAGCAGCATCAAATATATCAATCCTTTGTTCTGGCATAATTTTGTCATATTGTATCATATCATCAGTTTTTTCCACCGCGTGAATATTTTGTACACAATATTCAAAAGCTTCGCTATGCAAATAATATAAATCTCCGTCTTTTGCCTTAGCTTCTATATGTCTAAATCCTTCGGACTTTTTATAAAAATACTGTGGCTGATCAATTATTCTAAATCCTGCTTTCTTCATACCTATAAAATATTCTCTACAAAATTTTCTATCATGGCCAACTTGTTTTATTTTAAATCCTGCTTTACGCATTTTAATAAACCAATTAACAATATCAGCATAATTTACAGTAGGATTGTTACACATATCAAGCCATCCATCATCTTTCCAGCCAAAGAGTGGAATACCATCTTCATCTGCTTTTCTTGCAGCCATTACAACAGGAAACCACGCATGAGGAATTATTATATCTACATTGTGCATATCCCCTTCTTCGTCTTTATAGGCGTTATAATATGTGCCATATAGCACAGCTGCGGTTAAATCATAGAGTTTCGATAAATCCGCACCACCAAACCAATTAATAGGCAGTTTTAGTAATTCTTTTATTGTCCAATTAAATTTCCTATCGGAACGTCTAAATTCATCTATATTAAAATATGCTTTCATGGAAGTTGTATAGACATTCAAGGATTTTGCTAGAAAGTCTTTCCTCTGCTGTGGATCGTTCTGGGCCTGCATAGCATCATTCATTATATCCTCTGGCCTTATGGAGACACCATAAGCAGGGTTAGCCATCTCATGCACTTTAGGGTCTGTATAATCAACTTCTCCCGTTTCAGGGTCTTCGTCAGCCTTGCATATAAAAACAAAGTAGGCTTCATCCTTTACAGTGCCATCAAGTATCTTTTTACAATACTGAAGCCTCTTATAACAAAAACTGTTCATATCATCCCCCGCCGTGGTTATTCCTATCATCAATTTATTCGTATAGGCTTTCATGGCTTCCTTGATAATGTTATATTGCTTCGGTGTCTTATATGCATGTAGCTCGTCGGCTATGGCCGTATTGCAATTCAAGGAATCTTGTCTATCTGGGTTTGCCGCGAGCGCTTGAATATATAATGAACCATCCTCAAATTCACCCTGTATGCTGTGTTCCTGGTTATTGTCGATAACACGAAAATTTTCTTTCTCACCCATCTGATCCAAATTGAAATTTATAAAATTAAAACTCTCAAGAGATTGTTTTAAGGCAGCGGCAACGATATAAATCTTACTTCCACTCTTTCTCTGTAGTAAACCAAGTGCCCAGGATAAGGCAGCGGCAAAACTTGTTTTTATATTTTTTCTGGGTATAAAAATAAACGCCTCTTTGAAGCGCCTTATCTTCGTACCCTTGTAATAGAATCCTAAAAGATTATATACTTGGAACTTATGGAACGGCTCCAGCAAAAACGGTGTCCCTCTTAATGGAGTACCATCTAGTTTTTCACCCTGAGCATGGACAAAAGTTTTTTCAATAATGCCGATAACAAACTCTGCATCATGTGGATTAAATTCATAAGCTGGGTTTTCTAAATCCTTGAGAAATCTCTGGCAGCCCTGAATTTGTTCCTTACAAGCTATCTTCCTACCTTCAACAATGCTTTTAGCATACTCCATTACAATGTCATAGTTTTTATATTGTTTCATTCCATACCACTCAGAGCATCTGCTAATTTAGATTGTTTCTTTCCACTACCACCAGTAGAATTATTAGCTTTAGGATTTAACTGCAGTTTATCAGAGTAAGAAGCTATGTCTTTTCGTAGACTTTCCATAGCTGTGTAAAGGGGGACTTTTCTTTCATTTGTTGCTCCTGCTTTATTAGTATACTGTTCAGTTATCTTGTAGTCACTTTCTTCAAATTGTTGTTCAAACATTTGATACTGCCAGAGCATGCCAGCATAGATTTTTATAATCTGGTCATATTCTTTTTTGTAAGTTCCTAACTTTTTCATTTCTCTTTTTACCTGATTTTCCATAGCCCTTTTTGTCTTTACCACCCTAACACCCCCTTGCTAAAAACATTGCTCTATTGGAAAAGGTTACCCTAGCCCGTTCCCAGGGCTATTCTTCTTTTGGCTCTGAGGTAGGGGGGGGATTTCTTTTGTTTCAATCCGACATGTCTCTGAAATCTTAACAAAAATTCCATTAAGCAATAAGAATCCCGGTTGATCTTCCTTATAACACATTCCTATGACATTTAATTGATTATCCAAAGTCTTCTTATCCAGCTCAACTCTTATGCTTTCACTCACACCATTCTTATATAAAATATTAATTTCATATTCCTTCTTTTCTTCTTCCACCATTCTTCCTCCTCACCCATTCAACACCAAGAGGTGTCAATGTATTTGTATCCCTGTTATGCATACGCTCGTGACATTTGTCACACAGACTCACAAGATTATTACCTTCAAGTCTTAACTCTGGTTTGTCCTTCAATGGCTCAATATGATGTACTGTAGTAGCTGGTGTACTCTTGCCATACCGGGTACACTCTTGACATATATAGTTATCACGTTTAAGTACTCTCTCACGCTTATGTCTCCATGATGTAGATTTATAAAAGCTCATGCAACTCCTCCTTTCAGATATAAAAATAAGACACCTAGAATCAACTAAGTGTCTGCACGCAAAATATAGTATTAATTTTTTATTTATAATCTTACACAATATTATTATAACATCTTTGATGTGCTAATAGGTGCTAATCTTTTCATAAAATTACCATGAATTAATCTGATTGTACTTGTACCATACTTCATTCTCTCACCTATATCTTTCCAAGATAGACCATTAATGTATCTATAAATAAGAATCTGCCTTATTCTACTATCATCTATGCTATAAATAAAATTCATTATTTTATCCTTTTCTTCAACCAGTTCAATATATTTTTTATTTATTTTATTCCTTAATCTCAAAAGTCTTCTCTCATAATTCTGTGTATCATAACCAGAAATCTTTATACTGTGCTTTGTAAAAGGAAATTCTGTATCTGAACCAGTTACCGAATCTTTGGTAAACTCAGGCTCCACATTTGCCATCTGTTCATTAAGAAGATCTATTTCAGCCAATATATTTCTATATGCCATCAATTCCTCTTTGGTCAACTCCATCATCCCCCTATTTTATATTCCTGAATTCTAGCTTTTACAGCTTCCAGCAATATATTTTGATTTACTTCTTTATTTTCTAAAGACCTCATAACATCTTCATCTACTGTATTACTAGTGATAATATGATTTATGACAACAGTCTCCTTCTGTCCCTGTCTGTGTAATCTTGCATTTGCCTGCTGATATAATTCAAGACTCCATGTAAGACCAAACCAAACAATAATATTTCCTCCGTATTGAAGATTCAAACCATGACCTGCACTTGCAGGATGTGTTAAAAGAATAGGGATTTTATCATCATTCCATTTCTTAATATCCTTTGAATCTTTTAATCCTACAGCTTTTATCTTCTTAGATTTTAGAAATTCAACTATTCTATCAAAGTCATGTTTAAAACTGTAAAATATTAAAATTGGTTTTCCATTTGCTGTTTCAATTATATCTAATAAAGCTTTTAACTTTTCCTGATGAATTTCAACAACTTCATGTTTCTCTGAATAAATAGCCCCATTCGACATTTGTAATAATTTATTTGTAAGCACTGCTGCATTTGCTGCTGTTATATCATCCTTATCAAGTTCAAGAACAAGATCCTTTTCCAGTTCCTTATATTTTCTCATTGCATTTTCAGGTAAATTTACTTTTATAACATTATCTATTCTTTCAGGTAAATCCAAATAATCTTTTGCCTTCATAGATACACAAATATCTGATATTTTATCTTCAATAGCTTTTTCAGAACCTTCTTTTAAATTCCAGTTATAAACTACATACTGATTTCTATTACCAGGTTTGAAATATTGTTCTCTATAACTTCCTATTGTTTTTCCTAATCTTACACCGCCATCAAGTAAATACACCTGCGGCCATAAATCTATTAAGCTGTTAGGTGCTGGTGTTCCTGTAAGTCCCACTATTCTTTTAAAATAAGGTCTTACTTTCCTGAGGGATCTAAACCTTTTTGCCTTAGAACTTTTAAAAGAACTCAATTCATCTATAACACACATATCAAATGGCCATTCATAAAAATACTGTTTTACAAGCCAATCCACATTTTCTCTATTGGTAACATAAACATCTGCTTTTGTTTCAAGGGCTTTAACTCTTTGTTTAGGTGTTCCAAGGACTTTTGATATTTTTAAACTCTTTAGATGATCCCATTTTTGGACTTCCATACTCCATGTGTCCTCTGCTACTCTCAAAGGAGCTATGACTAAAACTTTATTAACATCACCTAAAAACAATAATTCATCTACTGCTGTTAGAGTTGATACCGTTTTTCCAATCTCAACCCATGCCCATGTCCAAAAATAATCCTGATGCTGCATGTTCTATGATGTGATTAATTGCATATTTCTGGTATTCATAGGGTATAAATTTCATAATATCACCTTCTTTCACTTTTGCTCAAAAATGCGCTAAAGTCCATTTATAAATTCTTGAACTCCATCTATGGAATCTATGCATTCAACTCTAAAACCTAACTTTTTCAACTCCATGGCTCTATACTCCTGAAGCTTTCTTCTCTTTTTACCGGGTGCTTTAAGCTCTATAAAAACAATCCTGCCATGTGGCATTAAAACAATCCTGTCTGGTACTCCAGACATTCCTGGGCTAACAAACTTTAATGCTTTTCCGCCTATCTTCTCAATTTCTTTTTTAAGTCTTTTTTCAATAACACTTTCTAACAATAAAATCACAACCTTTTAAAAAAGTGTGTACAATGTGGACAAAAATTCTTATATATATATATATCTGTGTGTATAGGCGTATAGGTGTATATACATATATGCCTATTTATATAAATAATACTTATATAATATTTTTTGGTAACATTGGTAACTTAATAATATAAAGCCTTTGTATACTTAACTTTAATGTGTTACCAAAGCCGTTACCAATACATAAATTTATGGTAACATTGGTAACAGCTCTATTTTTAGTGATTTTTTACTTTGGTAACACTAAGATGATCTTATAAAAGCTCTTTGTATTCCATAAATTTTTCCAAAACGTAACTTGCTTTTATGTCTTTTCCATCCTTTCAATCCTTTAAGAATATCATTAATTTCCCTTGACTGTAATGGTGTGAGGTTTTTAGGGTCTCCATTGAATAGTTCACACCATATTTCCATTACACACGTTTTGGTTCTCTGAATATTACCCTCTGGTGTCTCACCAAATTCAGAACCATGTATATAATTTCTTCTTTCAGCCATACCCAGGCTATACCAATTGTCAGTTATAGGCTTGTTCAGATATTCTTCTATCAATCCAGCTTTAGCACTTTCCTCACTGTGAGCCTCCTGCTGTTTTTCAGCCTCTTTCTTTTCCTCTTCACTAAGGTTTAAAGATTCTCCATTATTATAAAGGGCAACAGCCTCAGCCCATATCTGGTCAACTTCATAGCCTTTCAGCTCTCTATATACATCTTTGTGTGGTCCTATTCCAACATCTACAGGCCAGAACCTTCTATTGCCTGTCTTATCTCTTAAAAACTCTTTATCATTGGTAGTGCCTATAATTACACACTGGCGTGGAAATCTGCTTGTTCTCCTGCCATATGCAACTCTGTATATATCTTCCTGTTTGGATAAGAAATGTTTAGTAGCCTCAATATCTGCTTTTTTGGTTGCCATCATCTCCCCCATTTCCAGGAGCCACACACCTTGTAATTGTTCATATGCTTCTTTTCCGGTTACAGTTGTAAGACTGTCAGAGTACCAATCCTTACCTAATCTTTTTATCAAGGTACTTTTACCTACACCTTGCGGCCCACTTAAAACCAGCATATTATCAAACTTACACCCGGGTTTAAAAATCCTGGATACCGCGGCAACAAGTACTTTTCTTGTAATTGTCCTTACATAGTTGCTATCATCAGCCCCCAGATAATCAATTAGAAGGGTATCAATTCTTTTAGTTCCATCCCATAAAAGGTCATTCAAGTACTCTTTTATCGGGTGGAATGTATGTTTTCCAAAACTTAAATTAATGGCATCCGCACATTTAGCTATAGAACTTATTTTGTAGTATTTTTCAATAAATTCTTGAAGTCCACTATCATCCCTATCATTCCAATCTGATATATCATCTTTATTTCTCCAGGGTAGCTGTCCAATAACTACAGCTCTGTTTGCAAACTCATTATATGCAATTTTACCTTTAATTAATGGTTCATTTTCAATTATTAAAAGGAAGTTGCTCCTGGTACTTTTTAACTTTCCCTGCTCCGTATATTCAAGTTCTTTTACCCAGCTGGTGTCAGCATCTTCTTCAACTACTCCAAAATCCTCTTGAGCTTTGTCCATACGTTCCTTACCTAAAGTCTGGATTACCATATCATCATTGGATGCAAATTCTTTCATTTTAGTAAATGAGGGTAGTCTATTAGCTGGTGTGTCTGGTTTTGCTTCATCATCTAAATCACCGAATTTGTGTATTCTTACTAGGTCAAAGGCATTACATAATATTTCACTTGCTGGGTCAGTACCATGATGTGAAAAACTAAACTTATTGTCATAAACAACAACTCCGCCAGTAGTACTTCCTTCTGCATATGTGTACCTGGTTTCATCTGCACCAGGTACATATACATCCTTCAAAAACTTATCTATTGCCTCCATAATCGAATAAGTTCTGCAAAAAGCACCTATGACACCTTTTTTACTTAAAGGGTCTTCCTGCTTCTTTATAGCTGTTGTTATTTTTGCTCGTGCCCTGGAACTCTCTGGCCAGTAACTTACATCCTGCCACCCAAAAGTGTACCTGTTTAAAACCTCGTCAGGCGTTAACCACGGCAGGTCTTGAACTTTAAAGACGTATTCCCCGTCTGCACTGGTAGAAGGCCAGTACATGAGCCGTGATGGCTCGTAAGTGGTATCGTCGAACTGGTCTATCCCCAGGTCATTGGCGACCATCCTGGACACTGCCTGGTATTCATCAGGCAGTACCGGTCTACTTAAAGGAATAATTAATCTTAATCTTTGAAACTCTGGAGAGTGTGTATGGGTTGAATACATAGCCACCGCAAAATCCCATAAAAGTTCTATGCTTGACCATATATCACCCTTTGGATAGTCAATATCAAGGGTTATGAGCGTTCTGTTTGCTACATTCTCAGCTTTACGTCTGCCATTCTTTAACGAACCACCTACAAATCCTCCAACATCTTTGATTCTGTCTCTCTCTGACTTGGGCATTTTCTTGTACTCTGCATAGGTCTCAGGGGTTCGGGTAGTGCTGGATAGTTTCTCAACTAAAGCTGAATACAGTATATTTTTATTTTTCCAGTGCTTTTCATGTCTGCTTTTTCCGGTGGCAAGTGTTATGGATCCATCATGTCTAATTTTAATTTGCTGGATATTTTTTGCTTTATATTCCAAATTACCACCTCCTTTACAGCTTTATTTTTGTTATTCACCTAAGAAGTCCATTAATTCGTCTTTCTTTGGAATTTCTATATTAAGGGAATCAATATATTTATATAATTCATCAATTTTATTACATACACTTTCAAAATCTTTTAATCCAGTACCTATTATTTCTCTGTTGACCAATCCTTTTAAAGCGCCTTGAGGTGTTGAATAATAACCTAGCCTTTTCCACTTTTCTTCTCCCTCAATACATTGTTTTTTAAATATACATATATTCCGATTATCTATAGCTTCTACTTTGATATCTTTATTTATTTGCATACTATCACCTTTAACCTATCAATCTTTTCTTTCTTGAATTTCTCTATTTTGTCATTATCATAAATATGTGTAAGTTGTTCGAGCATAATCAATACATCTGCAATTTCTTCCTCGGCATTATTCTCCAGACCTCTTAAATCTTTACATATGGCTTGTATAAGCTCTGAGCATTCCTCTATAGTCTGTCTTTTCTGTGATTCAGCTCCAAAATAATTTACTGCATTCAGGCAAGCACCTCTGAATTTATCTAAGTTCATTTTTACCCTCCTAATCTTTTTGATAATACCCACATTCGTACCCATCTGCCTTTAAAAGAAGCCCTGGAGCCCAGTCTATAGGTTCAGCAAATATACTGCATATCTCCTTAACACTTCCCGTGCCTATAGGTACATCACATATAAGCTCATCATGGACATGCATCACAACCGGGTATCCTTTCTTTTCAACTCGCATCATTGTTATTCCCAGACAGTCTCTGGCCGTAGCCTGGACAATATTCTCTACAATTTTAGGTCCGTAAGTACTTATCCTTTTCCATTGTTTACTCGTCTGTTCCATACCTTCATAGGTTATTTTGTCACCAGAGAAAGTCTCATGTGGCTCAACTTTTGGTCTTAAATATGCTAATTTCCTTTTATTCGGAAGCTGTATAAAAAGTACTCCTGGTTCATATATAAATTTAAGCCCATATTGCAGACTTACTGTAGTCTTCTCCTTAATAGCCTTCTTTGCCGCCTTGTCACAGTCCCACCAGAATTTTGTTATATGTGGATTTGCATTCCTCCAGTTCTGGACCAGTCCTGGAAGTTCTTCCTCCGGAATATCTTTCTTCTTGTCCATAGAACTTAAAGCCCCAACACTTCCACCGTATCCTAATGCCAATTCAGCTATTTTTCCTTTTTGTCTTAACGGGTCGCCCTTGTGTATGCTTTCTATAGGTACATGGAACATCTGACTTGCAGAGGCTTCATATATTTTTCCATGTGTCCGAAAAACTTCAAGTCTCCATTTCTCTCCCGCATACCAGGCTATCACCCTGGCTTCTATAGCGCTGAAATCTGCCACAATGAACCTGTTACCCTTCTTCGGGATAAAAGCCGTTCTAATGAGCTGTGAGAGGGTGTCAGGTATACTGTCATAAAGGAACTCTACTTCATTAAATTGACCTGTTCTTATAAAGTTTCTGGCATCATCCAGATCGGGTAAATGATTTTGTGGTAGGTTCTGTACCTGCACAAGACGGCCCGCCCACCTTCCGGTACGATTGGCACCATAGAACTGTAGCAGCCCCCGCATCCTTCCATCTTCACATCTGGCTCTCTGCATAGTTTCATATTTTTTTATACTTGTCTTGGCCATAAGCTGTCTCAGCTCTAAAATTTTTTTAACCTTTTCATCTTCTGATTCTTTTATAAGTATTGGTATACTGTCCTTTGTAAGACTTTTGACTTCATGGCCGACCCTTTGGCCAATCCATTTTTTTATCTGTGTTGGGCTGTTAGGGTTACTCAATCCTGTTAATTCTGTAGCTTTCCGCACTAATCTAGCCTTGTAGTCTGCGTCACACTTAATAGCATTTTTTATAAGCTGTATGTCGGCACCAACACCCCGGTCATTTATCTTTTGATCCAACACCCATAACTTTTGTTCTATATCTGTAGTTTTGTATCTGTTCAATTTATTTCTTATAGTTCTTTCAACTTCAACATCCTGTTTATTATATTTTTTAAATAGCTCCCATTTTTCGGGAGCGTGTTCTGGAAGGTTTCTTGTTCTGCCGCCATTTGCTTTAGTAGGTTTGCACGGTTTACAGAAGTATTGTATTAAGGTCTTACCCTCCTTCATTTTCTGCTTGTCTTCCTCAAAGTGCAGGACCCTTCCAACCATATCAAGACTTCCCGGCAATCCAAGTATTAAGGATTGAACCATTGTACACTGCCATTGATTAGGGGAACAATATATGGGCCAGTTATTATGAATGGCATTTCTTTCAAAATTAGCATTAAATGCAGTTTTTAATATTCCTGGATTTAATAGGGCTGTTTTAACTTTTTGGGACAATTCTTCACCCTGGGCAAAATCTATAATTTCTACTGGTTCATCATTGAAAGCATAGGCGAATAATAGTATTTCAAAGGATGGGTGCTCACAGTACTTGTAAGCACCAACCTTTCTTATATCTAGTTCACAGTATGTTTCAAGGTCAATGGCTAGAGTATCCATTATCCTAAAAAGTCTTCTTCTGCTGTTTCTTCCACAGCTTCAAAATCATCCTCTGCCCTTGAGAATCCGCCCAGAGGTTCGCCCTCTTCTAATTTCTGAACATTTCCTAATCCTGCCGCAACGCCCTTGTTACCACTTGCGCTGTATGGATAGAAGTTCAATGTTAATCTTGCATAGCATCCACTGTATACCTCTGTAGCATCCAGCACAGGCTGTACGCTTGCATCAACTACACCTGGTTTGTTTTTAGAGTTAGCATTTAAGAAATAGCTGTCTGCATAGGCTTCATCATCCGGCCTTTCAGCATCCCCGTCACGTAAAGGTGTTTTTAAATTTGGTGGTACTTTACTATTCCACTTAGATTTTCCGTTTTCCTTAGCCTCCGCAACTGCTTCCTTGATAGCCTGTAAAGTCTCTTTGTCACTCTTTGGTATAATTACACTTACACTATATTTAGGCTCATTTCCCTCTATTGCATGAGGTTCAAAAAGATGGGCATAACTTAATCTAACCTTTCCTGTAGTTACCTTTGTTCCTGTTCTTTTTGCTTTTATCATACTAATCAATCTCCTTTTGAAATATTATTTTCTTTTTTCCTGCCTTTGCATAAGCTAGTTCTGCTTGAGCGCCTTTACTATCCGTCCAATTTTTAAGCATGTATATAGAATCACAAGCATCAATCATTTTGAAGCATATAGGGATATAATCATCCCAGCTGAAACCCTCGGGTAAAATAGTAGGACTTATGCATATATGCCCTTTAGACGTTAAATACTTTTGTGCCTTTTTAAAATCATTTTTGTAATTTGGATTGTCCGATATTTTACCAGCAATATAAATTTTCATTTACACCACCCCAAAATCTGCTTTAGCAGAATTAAATACTGGTCTTTTATCTTTCTCAGGTGCAAGACATGGCTTGCCTTGAGGCTTTTCGATTAAATCCCCTATCAAGCTATTTAATTTTTTCTTTCCTACGATTTTCTCCATATTGGTAATACCCTGTAATTCTTTAGGTTTATAAATTTTAGCTTCTGTATAACCACTGGAGAGTAACATATCTGCAACCTTCTCGGTGTCCTTGTATTTCCTGTTGCTCCTACCTTCAACAACTTTCCAGCCTTTATATTGTGTCCCCTGTAGAGCTTGTTCCAATGCGTAGTCCTGTATATCTTTAGCCCATTTCACAAGTTCTTCAGCTCTTCCCAGAATGTCAGCAATATCTTTTTCACTTAGGGTATCCGTTGTTCTGAATTCATATTTTGCTATTTCTAAATTCTTATCAGCTCTTGCTTTGCATATTGTTTTAGCCTTACAAAATCCGCAGTGTTCTCCGGCTTTAAATTCTCCTTCACCTTTAAAGGCAAGTTCCGCAGTAGGTTTCAGAACTTTTTCTGCCCACTCTAACAAATCTTTTGTGGATATTTCATCCGTTGATATGCTGTCAAGTCTGGGCTGTATGATAGTCATTTTTACATTTTCAATGTCATACAAGAAACTAAATTCTGATATAGCTCCAAGAGCATACAGCCGCATCTGTGGGTTTTCTTCTGCACTTACAGGTATTCCTTTGCCATATTTCAAATCACATATCTCCATAGTTCCATCTGCTATTGTTACAAAGTCACCTGTCCCGAATCCTTCCGGAACCCATTCAGAAAAATCCAATTTTTGTTCCACTTTGAAAATTGCATCCGGTGTTTTTGCCTTTGCTTGGCTGAATTTCTCCAGGCAGGTATCTACATAAATGTCTACATAGTCAGGCATGTCAGCAGTAAATAGCTTATGGGCCTTTATCTGCCTGAGTTCTGAATTATATGCTCTTGTAGACATTTCTTTCAGACTGTGCTTTAGTGTTATTTCTCCTAATTCATGGGCTAGTGTACCCGTTTCAGCATATTCACTTGTTCTATTAGGAAAGTCTTGTTCCAGCTTTACACTAGGCGGACAATTGAGCCACCTGCGCGAAGAACTGGCACTTAGTAAAGCGTGTTTTTCAGGCATTATATCAATCCCTTCGCTTCTTTATAAATTGCTTCATAATCTTCTGCTTTAATATCTGGAATTCTGTTGGCACCATATTTTTGTGTAAGATCCTTAGCCTCCTTTGCTTTACCAGCTTTTACAAGTTTGGTAAATACAGCACGTACCATTTCTTTGGTAACCTCTACCTTCTCTGCTTCTTGGGGTTGTTCGGCTATTTTTGGCTTATTTTCTTCTTTAGGAGTTTCAGCTTTTTGGATAGGCTTCGGAGCAGTCTTTTTTTCCTGCTGTTTTTCAATTGGTTTCGGAGCAGTTCTCTCTACTTTTTGAGTTTTAAATTCTTGTATAGGTGTAACTGCTTTAGTACCAAAGGTACTAATAAAACTTAATAACTCCTCATTTGAATTGAATTCTGCTGTAATTTTCATAATATTTTCCTCCCTTATAATCCTAAAAACATTTTATTTTCAAATTTTTCTATATCTACTTTTTCAACAATACATTTAGATGCATTTTTAATATGTTGTTTGTTACTGCTGTATCTTGAAAATATACCTATTGAATAAAAATCATTGGTTGGTACTACTATCACATCACCTTCCTTCAAGTCTTCTATATCTGTGAAATAGGAGTATTCCATAAATTCCTGATAGCCTTTGAATTTAACCAGTGCTACTTTAATTTTCATCACCCACCTTAAGTCTATAAGGTAATACTATTCCAGCAAATTTTGTGGCTGTAAACATTCCTATAGGACCAATTTCAGCATTAAACTTAAGTTCCAGATTTCTCTTTTTAAAATAACTGTAGTAGTTATAATTAATAGCAATATCACCTATTTCTGTTTCAAGAACTATTATTTTATGGGTAGCATCAAGGAAGTGAAATTTACTATTTTCACTACATTTATAGCTATCAATATCAGATAAATCCTTGAACGTGTCCTCCTTCAGTTCTCTCCTTTTACTTAATTTTTTGTGTCTATTAATGTATCCAGAAGTGGCCAGGTCTTCTCTTAAAAAGAAGAATTCTGTTCCAATATAGATATTTCCATCAATCTTTACTGTTAAAGCCGTGTAGTGATTCTTTATAACTTGGGCGGCTGTAACTTTTTTTAGTGGTATTTCTGTAACTTGCTCCATACTCTATCCTCCTATTTGACTTATTTCCCACTCTATAGTAAAGTGGAATTAGTTGATTTTACTTTTGGACCCTCTGCAAAGGGTTCTTTTTTCATTTCCATAGCTTTCTGAATCGTTGCAATCCCTCCTTTGTAGGTCTAATATTTTTCTTTCTGCACTCTTGTATATATTCCAAAAGTACATATATACTCATACCGCCAGCTCCTTTCTCTGTGGTCCATGTCTACCTATCGGAGTAGTAGCAGCTTTATCCATAGGCCATTTAAGTTGTCCTACCCTAGCCCGAAACGCTGCAGCGCTGATTCCATTTCTTTCTGCAAGTCTTATATACTTAACTGGGTATCTTCTTCTTAGTTGTCCCATTATCTTACATTGTTCATATACATTCATAACTGGTTTCGTAGAAGCCTTTTGAACACTCCACCCAAGTTTATATATCCTAGCAAGAAAAGTAAGATATCCTATACCATTTTTTTCTAAAGTCTTTTTAATCTCTTGAGACCATCTGTTATTTTTCCTAACAGGAGTATTGATTGCTTTTTCTTTACTCCAGCCGAAGCACCTTATTCTATTTTCAAGTGTGTGACGTTTTATACCGTTGTTTTTAGCAATTTCATATTCCTCCGGTGTAATATACCAGCTATAATTCAACTCCCTTTCCTCCTTCCAATTTCTCTCCTAACAGCATTTATCCTAGTTCTAACTTTCTGCCCTTCTTTTTCTTCTTTTATAAAACTTGCAAGTACCATATATAATCTAAAAAGTCTTTCCAGTTTCAATCCCTCCTTGAATTCCCTGCTTTGTATTGGCTGCCTGTACCAAAAATCAGTCATTTAATCACCTACCTTTTTAATTCTTTTACTGAACTTTATACATTTTGTGTGTAGCCTAATGCTACCTCGCTCCTTTTTCCATCCCCATTCTTGCAATTTTTTAATCCTTTCCTTATTTTCTTTCTGAATAATCCAATTTGTAGTAACTTGAATGGGGTCTTCTTCATCACCTATGAGCTCTTCTATTGCCAATCCTAGTGCCTCGGCCTCCATTTTTATAACAAGAGGTACATTCCTAAGCCAATTCTTTTCCATTAAATATCACCCCATTCTAGTTCCAAACAATCTTCTAAGTCAGCACCATTGAGATACGCCAGACAGTTTTTTAGGCTCTTGAAGTCCTCTGTAAATGCTTCTCCTGCTGTATTATCTATGCCGGTGAAAGTACCATTCTCAATTGTAATAAAACTACCAAGTGGTTTACTTGTTTCGATTATTTTACTTGCCCGCTCGTGCGTTATAATTTGGATCATTTTGTATCTGCCTCCTTCGCATAGTCCGCAATCTTCTCATAGCGAATAGCTTTATTTTTCAGTTCTTCTATAAGGTTCACCATTTTACTATCCAGTTTTCTATAGTCATTCATTGCTTCGGTATCCGTATTGTGACTATTTTTCAGCCTTACAAATGCCTCCTCTTTCTCATTTATTACATCACTTAATTTTTCTACTATATTTACAGCTTTCATTTCTCCCACTTCCTCTACTTTCTAAAAGCTTTCCTGTATTCATCCAGCGCCATATGCTTTATTTTCTTGGCGTATTTCTCTGCGCCCACGTGCGACATATTAAAAGAATTTGCAATGGTTAAAATTAGTTCGCGCATTGCGTCATATTGTTCTTGCATTTTTAACACCTGCCTTGTAAATTGCTATGTAGGCAGTTCCTTAAATTCAATTTCCTTGATATTGTTCAAGTCACTTAAATCCATGCCCTGGTATACTCTCAAGAAACGATTTACTTCTGAATTACTTATTTTAAGACTTCTTAACTTTAATGCCCTTAGTAAGCCTCTTTTTATAAGCTCATATACCGTGGCTTTGTCTGTTTTCAATCTCTTAACTACATCTGTTACCGACATTAGGTAATCTTCCACTCAACTCACTTCCTTTCTAATCACTAATAGTTATTTTATTATCACTATTAGTTGTAATAATGGGTAAAAAAATATCATCTAAAGAACAATTATATAGTTTAGATATTTTTATTCCTAGTTCTATGGAAGGTTTTTTATATCCTTCTTCTATTTGATAGATCATACTATCCGTAACATTTAGAAGCGGTGCGACTTCTCTAACTGTCTTATATCCAGCTTTTTGTCTTAATTCTTTTAGATGTTTCATGTATTATCGCCTCCTTATGTTATTTATAATATCACTATTAGTTGTAATTTCAAAATCCTATTTATCACTATTAGTTATAATTTTAAGTAATTTAATGGATTTAGATGCTAATCTCTCTAAATTGCTTAAAATTACTAAAAATATCACTATTAGTTGAATTGACAAAAATTATAACTACTAGTTATAATTTATAACAAGGAGTGAGATAATGTGATAGGAAAAATAATAAAACAATTAAGAGAAGAAAAGAATATAACTCAAGCTGATTTGGCGAAAGCAGTGGGAGTAACAACTTCTTCTATTGGTATGTACGAAACGGAAGCGCGAAAGCCAAGTTATGAAATAGTCGTTAAATTAGCAAATTATTTTAATGTCACTACAGATTATTTGCTTGGAAATAAAAAAGATCAAAATGTTACTAACAGTGATACAGAATTTAGCCCAAAACTATCAGTGAAAGAACAGGAAAAACTGGATAAACAAGCTGAGGAATTGATTAATGAATTGACTATATCTTTGTCTCAAAATAAAGACCATTTAACTGATAAGGATTATGATGTATTGCTTGCGAGCATGAAGGGAGCATTGCAGGCAATGACTATAAGAAATAAAAAGAAATATACTCCAAAAAAATACAGGAATAAGAATTAAGGGGATGTTATTTTTGTATATTGAGAATTATGTTAAAAAATGTGTAAAGGGTTTAGTAAAAAAATATGGTACAAGCAATATGGTGGATATAGTTTATACCAACAAAAATTTATGTATTTATTTTTGCGAACTTACAGAAGATGTGAATGGGTATTATAAATATTTTTCTCCTAAACAACAAATCATGGTGATAAATGAAAATTTGACAGAGCATAATAAACAATGTGCTTTATTCCATGAATACGGCCATTGTTTATTAAAGCATAAAGGTAAAACATTCTCAAATTCAATTTCTGGTACGTACACAAAAGAAGAATATGAAGCTGATATGGTTTCAGCATATATGTTTATCGTACATAACAGTATTGATAATGAAAGAATAAATGAAATAGTTTTGCCACCTAGAGTTATGTACTTAGTATGTAAATTTTTAAAATAATATTTAAGGAGGTGGTACGCATGTGAGGGTACTATATATTTTTTAACTTTACACCAAACAAAAGTTCTATATAAGGGGTGATTATAATTGAAAGGTGGAGTTAGAAAGAGGGGTAAAACCTGGAGTTATTATTTTTATATTGGAGAAATTAACGGCAAAAAGAAAATGAAAGAAAAAAGTGGCTTTAAAAGCAAACCTATAGCAGAAAAAGCAATGCGTGACGCTTTATATGAATACGAGCACGGAAATTATATTGAGCCTAAAAAAATCATATTGACTCAATTCGCGTTGGAATGGCTGGAAAATTACATAAAGCCATTACGTAAAATAACTACCTATAACAGATATAAAGAATTAATCAATAAATATCTATCTCCCGCCATAGGGCATATAAATATCGTTGAAATTCAACCTATACACATTGAAAAAATGCTTTTAGATATAAAAAAGGAAAATACTATTGGAAGTTCTACTCTTCAAGCTATTTATACTATAACTAATACAATAATGAATAGGGCATTAAAATTAAAGCTTATAAGAGACAACCCTTGCAAATACATTGAACGTCCTAAAAGATCAAATTATAAAGCTGAAATTTTAGATGCAGATGAAATTCCAGAATTATATAATGTTTTAAACCTTAGTAATATATATGATTATATGTTTCATATTGCCTTAAGAATGACTTTGGAATTAGGATTGCGTCGTGGGGAATTAGGAGGCTTAGAGTGGAAGGATATAAATTTTAAAGATAATACAATCTCTATAAGAAATAACTTGATTTATACTGAAGGGCATGTATATCTGGTTGACCCTAAAACAGATAAAAGTATTAGGGTCGTTTATATTTCAGACCAAAATTTGGATTTATTAAAACAGCTTCAAGAAAAGCAATCTGAAAATAAAAAGAAATACGGAAAATTTTATACAGAAAAAAACACATTTAGGGACAATAGTAATGAGTACGACCTTGTAATGGTATGGCAGGACGGTAAATATATTCATCCAATGTATTATCTAAACAAATTAAAAAAAGTTTTAAAAAAAGCTAAAATAACCAAAAATGTTACATTCCATAATTTAAGACATACCAATGCAACACTTTTACTTCAAGAAGGAAATGACCTAAAAGTTATCCAGGAACGTCTTGGCCATAAAGACATTTCCACTACTGCAAATATATATTCTCATGTAAATAAAAAGATGCAAAAACGGGCCACGGATAGTATTTCAAAATTGATTGATGGTTAGGAGTATGGCAATAGTATGGCAAAATGAAAAACACCAAGCTACAAGCCCAGTGTTTTCAGGCGGCAAGTAAATCTATAAGCCGAGTTCTGTATTAGACAATCATCTATCTAGGCCCATTGTTACCAATGGGCTCAAGCGATACTACCCGAAAGCAAAGCGGGCCACTTTTTTGTACTTTCCTATTCGATCTTGCTTCAGGTGGGGTTTACACAGCCGCAGAGTCACCCCTGCGCTGGTGAGCTCTTACCTCGCCTTTCCATCCTTACTGCATGACAAATTGTCATATTCTGCTGCCTGCAGTGGTATATTTCTGTTGCACTTTCCTTCAGGTCACCCTGACTGGGCATTACCCAGCACCCTGCCCTGTGAAGCTCGGACTTTCCTCTCCTATAATACTATAGCAGCGATTGTCTGATTTACTTACGTTCTTGATAATATCACAGTTGATATCATATTACAATAGCAATTTCAAAATTTCATTTTATACCATGGATATCACTGCCATCACAAAATTAAACCAATATGTTGAAAATAATATCTGCCATTTTTACATTTCCATCAATGTTTAAATGAAGCCCGTCAATATAGTACTCCTCTTGACCCTCTCCGTTGCTTCCAGTAAAAGGAGAATAAAGATCTACTACCTGTATGCTATAATTTTGGGAAAATTTCACCACCTTATCATTCAATACTTTTAAATTTTTGTTTATGTTACTGAAATCAGACATAAGGCCCCAATTTTTCCTAGCCAGTTCAGTGCAAATCGGCACTGATAATCCAAATACAGGCGTTATACAATTTTGCATAAGTTGAAAAGCTATAGTTGCCAGATTTGATATAACTTGCCTTATATCCAAATTCCAGACAAGATCATTGGTTCCCCCCATAATCACAGCATGCGTTGGCCTACTCAGAATAACATCGTTATACAGCCTGGACAGCATACCCGCTGAAGTATCTCCCGATACACCCTTGTTTATGACTTCAACTCCAAGCTTTCTTCCAAGAACATTTGTCCAGACCTCATTTCTCTTAAGTCCGTATCCATAGGTCAGGCTATCTCCAATACAAATTACTTTCAATTTTATCACCTCTAATAAATAATTCTAAGCCTTAATAAAAAATTATTAAAGCTTAGAATTATTCCAAATCAGTTTGATTTTAATTTACAGAATTAAGGGTCCTGTTTTGGGAAGCCAGTGCAGCTTCCTTGAAAGCTTCACCTATAGTCGGGTGGGCGTGCACAGTAGTAATTATTTCGTCTACAGTAGCTTCAAGCCTCAGTGCAAGTGCAGCTTCCCCTATGAGATCCGTGGCCCTGGGTGCCATGATGTGAACGCCAAGGATTTCTTCCGTCTTTTTGTCCGCCAGTATTTTTATTATACCGTCTGTTTCCTTTGATATCATGGCCTTTCCGTTGGCACCCATGGGGAAAATACCTACTTTGTAGTCAATTCCTTTT
>NZ_JBHMIY010000030.1:0-46219 GCF_042436595.1 Clostridium sp. MT-14 | reverse complement strand
GTATAGCAGGATTGGATCTCTATATTCAAATTACGAATTGAAGATAGTATAATTATTATTACTTTTATCTAAAATTCAGAATTATATTTATACAAACTAATTTCAATCCACATCATTTAACAAACAGCTCAAAGTCAACAAGCTGTCACTTAAATGAACATCCTCCATCTTCACATCCTCTGGCACAATGAGATCGACAGGAGCAAAATTCCAGATACCTTTCACCCCATTTTTAACCAAAATGTCGCAAACCTTTTGTGCGTTATTACTTGGAACACATATTATGCCTATATCTATAACATTTTCTTTCAAATACTCAGGCAAATAATCAATATCATTTATCTCAATATCTCTAATTCTAAGGCCAATGAGTTTAGGATTTATATCAAATATAGCTTTTAATTCAAAACCTAACTTTTCAAATCTGGTATAATTAGCTATAGCCTGACCTATATTCCCTGCTCCTATTATTGCTGTTCTGTATAATTTTGTAAGTCCAAGTATGTTGCATATCTGACTATACAATTCACTTACATTATATCCATAACCCTGCTGACCAAAATCTCCAAAGCAATTTAAATCCTGTCTTATCTGGGAGGCTGTAAACCCTATTTTTTCACTCAATTCCTTTGAAGATATTCTATCCACATCATTTCTCATTAAATCGCCTAAATATCTATGGTATTTTGGTAATCTTTTTATAACAGCCATCGATATATTTTTCTTTTTATCCATAAAGCACCTCGTATTTATAAAATTTAGTGTATCATCTATTATTGTATCTATTAATAAAATAGTCCTAAATGATTTATTTCTATAATTTATACTATTATTTAATTATAACATATGTCAATAGTTTCTTTTTTATTATTTTTATATTTACTACCATTTAATATATCTATATATTTTAATAAATTAGGGCTACAAAAAAATCATTATACATAGTAAAATGTTAATGATCAAGGAAGGTGTTATTATTCATGATAGTTTTAAGCTGTAAAAATATCCATAAAAGCTATGGGATAAAAGTTATACTCGGAGATGTAACTTTCAATATAAATGAAGGAGATAAAGTCGGCCTCATAGGTCCAAATGGAACCGGCAAGTCTACCTTGTTCGACATTTTAACAAATAAATCAAACTATGATAGCGGAGATCTGTATATAGATAGATCTAAAACTCTAGGGTATTTAACCCAGCATCTGTCTTTAGATTCTTCAAATACAATATATGATGAAATGTATACTGTATTTGAGGATCTTGTTAATCTTGAAAAAAAACTTGATAAATTGGAATCATTAATGAGCAAACCCTATGATACAGCCAGAAAAGAATATCACAATAAGCTGATAAATGATTACACTACCTGCTCAGAGCTTTATTCAAATAGAGGGGGATACACTTATAGGGCGGAAATAGGGAAAACCCTAAAGGGACTCGGTTTTACAGAGGATGAATACAGCACACCTATAAACGTGTTAAGCGGTGGTAAAAAAACGCGTGTGGCCCTTTGCAAGCTTCTCCTTACAAAACCCGATATACTTCTACTTGATGAACCTACCAACCATTTGGATTTAGATGCCATAGAATGGCTGGAAGATTATTTAAAAGCTTATAAGGGCACTGTAATACTGATATCCCACGATAGATATTTTTTAGATGCCATAACACATTCAACCATTGAGCTCATAAATGGTCATATAAATTATTATAACGGCAATTATACCAAATATCTTGAACTTAAAAAAAGAAACTATGAAATTCAATTAAAAGCATATAACATACAGCAGATGGAAATAAAAAAGCAGGAAGAAATTATCAAAAAATACAGATCATTTAATAGGGAAAAAAGTATAAAAGCAGCAGAAAGCCGGGAAAAAATGCTGAATAAATTAGAGAGAATAGCTCCACCAGACAAAGATAAAAAAATTAAAAATGTAATATTTAAAACCCAGCTAAACAGTGGAGATGATGTGCTGCAGGTAAAAGATATGAGTAAAAGTTTCAACAATAATATTTTATTCCAGAATTTAAACTTTAAGCTAAAAAAAGGTGAAAAAACAGCAATTATTGGCGAAAACGGCTGTGGCAAAACCACTCTTTTCAAAATAATTATGGGAGAAATTAAAAAAGACACTGGCATATGTCTACTAGGCAGGAATGTAGAAATAGGATATTATGATCAGGAGCAGTCTGATCTAGATCCTGAAAAAACAGTCTTAGGTGAGATATGGGATAAATTTCCTAAACTAACTGCCACAGAAATACGAAATTCGCTGGCTAGTTTCCTTTTTACCGGAGATGAAGTATTCAAGAAAATTTCATCTTTAAGCGGTGGTGAAAAATGTAGAATAAATTTATTAAAGCTGATATTATCCAAAGCCAATTTTTTGCTTCTAGATGAGCCTACAAATCACCTGGATATAACCTCTCGAGAGGCTCTGGAAGAAGCATTGTTAAATTATAATGGCACTTTACTCGTAATCTCCCATGACAGATATTTTTTAAATAAATCTGTAAATAAAATATATGAGTTAAAGAAAAATGGCATGAAGGAATATCTCGGAAATTATTCCTATTATATTGAAAAAAAGAACAATCCATTGAGATTTGAGAAACAGGAAAAAAATAGAGGTAAAACTAAAACTCAGATACAGCATGATAAAAAAAAGAAAAGAGCTCTTGAAAAAAAACAACATGAAAAAAAAGCTGAAATAGATTACATTGAAGAAGAAATATCAAGTTTAGAGAATTTTTTGTCAAAATTACAAAAAAAATTGTGCCTAGAGGAAGTTTATTCTGACTCCAAAAAAAGCAGCGAGATAAACAAAAAAGTTCTGGACACACAGAGTAAAATAGATGACCTATACAGCAGATGGGAAAAAATGCTATAAGTTATGCCAATTTTTAGATCATTTTTAGGTACGGTATAAAAACCATTTTTCATGAGAGAGCTCTACCGTACCCATAAGATCGACTAAAACTTTTTCAATTAACTTACTTTCTATATTTTCCTATCTTCTCTTCCATAGTAACTCCGGAGGGTCTATAATCTATTTTCACTACAGATGCCACCCTTGAAGCCCCTTGCTCCACACATATGGTTTGGGCAGTTTCCACTATTTTTAAAAGCTGACTCAATTCTCCCTCCATAGTAGTTTCCATAGGTCCTACCTCATATTTTACACCACAGGAATCTATATATTCTATTACTTTATCAACTACACCATAAAGATCCTTCTCTTCAACTACAGGTAAAACCTGTATACTCACATTTGCCAATGCCATAACATCAACCTCCTATTGTCAAATTATCATAGCTCTTACTACATTTTCAAAAGACTTTTTAATTTTTTTACATTGTTTCTGCTTATCGGTATCTCAGATTTTTTCTCATCATCCATTACTAATTTATATGTGCCATTAAACCAGGAATACAATTCTCTAATATTATCTATATTCACTAAAAAACTCCTGTGAGATCTAAAAAAATTAGTTCTTTCTTCTATTTGACCTAAAGTATATCCCACTAAGTAACTATCATTTTTAACCTTCACATAGGTTTTATCATCTTTTATATAACAGTAGTAGATATCCTTTACATTTACCAGTATTATCTTACCCTGCCTCTCACAGGGTATTTTCTTAACCAGTTTTTTTTCCTTATCCATTTTATCTATCAATTCATTCAAAATATCCTTTGATATTCTCCCGTCCTCTGTATTTTTGTCATCACTTTTCTGCATAAGCCTATCTATGGTAATAGCTATCCTTTTTTCATCAAAGGGTTTCAAGACATAATCCAACGCATTTAACTCAAAAGCTTTTACTGCATGTTCCTCATAAGCAGTGACAAAGATTATATCAACATGTTCATCAAATCTTTTAATATTCTTAGCAACTTCCATACCATTTTCCACCGGCATATTTATATCTAGAAATACCGCATCAGGTTTTTTTGATTTTACAAGTTCCATGCCAGTTTTACCATCATATGCAATTCCCTCTACAGATATACCCTTGTGCTGTGATATTATATAATTCAACTCCTCTGCAGCAGGTATCTCATCTTCTACAATAACACATCTCAATTTATCCATTTATTGATGAAACCTCCCTCATCGATATTAAAAAACTAATCTTGGTTCCATTATTTACAGATGTTTTTATATCAAGCCCATGATCCTCTCCATATAACAATTTCAATCTCTCATTTACATTTTTCAGCCCTATACCCGGCCATTTAGTTAAAACTTCATTTAGTCTTTCTTCATTCATCCCCACTCCTGTATCTGTTATACAAAAACGTATTTCATCATTTTCAAAAAATGCCTCAAGGTATACTTTCCCGCCTTCCGGCTTAGGCAATATACCGTGTTTTATAGCATTTTCCACAATCGGCTGAAGCACAAATACAGGCACTTTCTCATCCATCATTTCATCCGGTATATCAATAATTAACTGTAATCTATTACCAAACCTAGCTGTCTCAATGGAAAGGTAGGATTGAATAAATTCAATCTCATCTTTCAGATAAACAAAATCCTCCTGTCTTTTTAATGTTTGCCTAAAATAATTGGACAGATCTATTATAAGCTCTCTGGCCTTTGAAGGATTTGTTCTGCAAAAAGAAGCTATGGTATTTAGTGCATTGAACAAAAAGTGTGGTTCTATCTGAGCTCTTAAAGCTCTAAATTCTGCCGTAGATGCCTCTTTAGCCAATTTATTCAATTTATATAGTTCTATCTGGTTGGATAGGAGATCACTTAATTCTTTCCCAAATTGTATGAAATAGGGATTAATATTTTTCTTCAACCTCACCCCCAATCCAAGCACTCCTTCAAAACCTGAGTTGGGTATTTTAAATGGAGCACAAACAAAAAACATGGATTTACCATCATATTGCAGTTCAATAATTTTATAATCAGGTGATTTATTGTATTTTTGTATCTCCTGTCTTAATTTTTCTTCATGTATACTAATTCCAGAATAAGCTAAAAATCCATTTTTATCTCCTATAAATATGCCATCTGCATTGGTCATCTCATATATTATTTCAGAAACATTTTTTGCCGTTTTTTCGTTAAGTCCCTTTCTCATATAATTTACAGTTTTTTTTGTAATATTAAGAGCTCTCTGTGCTTCTATAGCACCAATTCTATCGTATTCCTCCTTTGCACTTTTTATTATATTTATAAAAATTACTGAACCTAGAGAATTTATGAGAATCATAGGTACCGCTATAATCTCTACTAATTTAAGGGCTGAACTAAACGGTCTGGAAAGTATTAAAATTATAATCATCTGACAGCATTCTGCCGCCACTGCTCCAATAAATACCTTCTTAAGATTAAAACCTTCATCTTTCGAGAGTTTTTTTATAAGTCCTCCAACCAATCCTTCTGCCAAAGTGGCAACTCCGCAGGAAAGGGCAGTAAATCCTCCTAAAAAATATCTGTGAGTTCCTGCTATAATTCCAACTATCACTCCAAATACAGGCCCCCCTATATACCCTGCTACTATAGCTGCTATAGGTCTTGTATTTGCTATGGCATCGTGCAGTCCAATATATCCTGCTTGTATAGAGCCCATTGGCCTGATATTATCCATAGCATAGGGCTCTACATTTACTCCAGTATAATTACCTATAATACCCAATAAACTGAAAAACACTATAAGTGCAATTTTATCTATGAATTTCAGCTCACCTTTAATCATATTTTTTAAAACATGAGATTGATTGTATATATATGCAGATATAGCTATAAGTGCCATACTTTCAAGCAATTGAATATATATCAAAATTTACCACCTCTAAAAACTGCATTAGCCGACTTCTAGCATAACTCTAATACTTTTGTTCCTATAGTGCGCCAAAGTCCAATCTCCTGCATTATTTGTTCAAAACACAAATTATTTATATATAATTATATAACAAAATTAAACTTATAGCTAATAAAAATATCATTTTAAAAAATGTCACTTAACCTTTTATTTCGACTCTTTAATATATTTTTTTATCAATTCGGAGAATTTAGATAGAAAAATTAATAGATTCATACTATCATTATGCATGGAACAATTAGTCACTACATGTAAACCATTAAGTATTATATGTAAACCATTAAGCATTAATTGTATTTATTTATTGAATCTTAAAGGAGGTTGTTTTATGAACTCAATAGTACTTGTAATTATAGGTGCTCTTGTATTAGTTCTAGGTTACAGATTTTACGGCTCCTGGATCGCAGCTAAAGTATTAGTTTTAGATGAGACCAGGGAAGTTCCATCTAAAAAATTTGAAGATGGTCATGATTACGTTCCCACTAACAAGTGGATATTATTAGGCCATCATTTTGCTGCAATAGCAGGTGCAGGACCATTAATTGGACCAGTTTTAGCAGCCCAATTTGGTTATCTGCCAGGTACGCTGTGGATTTTAATCGGCGGTGTATTAGCTGGTGGAGTTCATGACATGGTAATTCTATTTGCTTCAGTTAGACAAGATGGACAATCCATTGCCGAAATTGCGAGAAAAAATTTAGGCGAAAGAATGGGTTTCATCACATCAATTTCAGTTATATTTATATTGATAATTACTATGGCAGGCCTTGGTCTTCCAATAGTGAACNGCGAGAAAAAATTTAGGCGAAAGAATGGGTTTCATCACATCAATTTCAGTTATATTTATATTGATAATTACTATGGCAGGCCTTGGTCTTCCAATAGTGAACTCACTTTACAACAGTCCCTGGGGTACTTTTACAGTTGGCTTTACCATTCCAGTAGCAATTTTTGTAGGTATCTATCTTAAATTTATAAGACCTGGTAAGATAGCTGAAGCTACCGTTATCGGTATGGCACTTATAATATTGGGAGTTGCGTTAGGACCTTATATCCAGCACACAGCTTTAGCTCCATATTTGACATTTAACGTTAAACAGATGTCTCTTATCCTAGCTATTTATGGTTTTTGTGCTGCTGTTTTGCCTGTATGGCTTCTGCTTCTTCCAAGAGATTACCTAAGCACTTATATGAAACTTGGTGTTATAGCACTTCTAGTAGTAGGTATCATACTAGTTAGACCGGTTTTGAATATGCCAGCAGTCACTCAATTTGTATCTGGAGGCGGACCTATAGTACCGGGTAAGGTATTCCCGTTCGTATTCATAACTATAGCCTGCGGTGCACTGTCGGGATTCCACTCACTTATAGGTTCTGGTACTACTCCTAAACTTATTTCAAATGAGAGGGACATACTCCCTATTGGATACGGCTCTATGCTTATAGAATCTTTTATAGCATTGATGGCTCTAATAGCTGCAACATGTCTTCCAACTGCTGATTACTTTGCTATAAACTCTGCACCAGCAGTATTTGCAAAACTTGGAATGATTCCAAAAGAACTGCCTATGCTTTCACAAATGGTAGGAGAGCAACTAGCTGGAAGACCAGGCGGAAGTGTATCCCTGGCAGTAGGTATGTCTTATGTATTTTATAAAATACCGGGCATGAAAGGATTAATGTCTTACTGGTATCATTTCTGCATAATGTTTGAAGCACTATTTATTTTAACAACTATAGATTCAGGTACCAGAATAGGCAGATATCTAATTCAGGATCTTGTAGGTAAGATTTACAAACCACTTGCAAAGAAAGATTCGTGGTTTAACATAATATTCTTTAGTTTTATTATGTCATTTGCCTGGGGATACCTTCTCTACACCGGTAATATATCAACTATCTGGCCTCTATTTGGTGTAGCCAACCAGAGTCTGGCAGCTATAGCCTTTGCCATAGGTACTTCAGTACTCATAAGAATGGGCAAGAGAAAATACATGCCTCTTACAGTATTGCCTATGACCTTTATAAGTATAGCTACTTTAACAGCATCTATTGAAAATATAACAGGAAACTATATTCCAAATGGTAAAACTTTACTTACAGTATTATCCTTCGTGCTTATAGTTATACTAGTAGTTATACTCTATGAAAGCATCAGACACTGGATTTCAGATTTAAAATCCGGAAAATTTGATAAAGTTAGAGAAAATAACGCCGTTTAATAATGATATAGATCATAATATAATTTTACATGCGGGTTGCCCCAAAAATTGTTTTGGGACAACCTTTTTTATAAATAATCTTAATTCTCAATTCTATGCAGCTGAGGTTTTCATATATCATTTACATTGGAATTAATACCGTTCATATATCTTTTTTGTCATTTCACCCCATATTAGCTGAATTGATTGAAAATTCATGTTATAATGACATTAACATTATATGTTAAATAATTTATAAGGGGGAATTTATATGAACTCACTGGTACTGGTAATCATAGGAGCTCTTGTACTCGTCTTAGGCTATAGATTTTACGGTTCATTTATAGCCGCTAAAGTTCTGGTCTTGGATGAGACAAGAGAAGTGCCATCTAAAAAATTTGAGGATGGTCATGATTACGTTCCCACTAACAAGTGGATATTGCTTGGACATCATTTTGCCGCAATAGCAGGTGCAGGACCATTAATTGGACCAGTTTTAGCAGCTCAATTCGGTTATCTGCCAGGTACACTGTGGATTTTAATCGGTGGTGTATTTGCAGGTGCTGTCCACGACATGGTAATCCTATTTGCCTCAGTTAGGCAAGATGGTGAATCCATTGCTGAAATTGCCAGAAAAAATTTAGGGGAGAGAATGGGATTTGTAACTTCTATAGCAGTCATTTTCATATTGATAATAAGTATGGCAGGCCTTGGGCTTCCTGTTGTCAATTCACTTTACAACAGTCCCTGGGGTACTTTTACAGTTGGCTTTACCATTCCAGTAGCAATTTTCATAGGTATTTATCTTAGATTCTTAAGACCTGGTAAAATAGCTGAAGCCACTATTATTGGTATGGCACTCATCATACTGGGAGTTGCATTAGGACCTTATATCCAGCACACAGCCTTAGCTCCTTTTTTAACTTTCAATACTAAACAAATGTCACTTATTTTAGCTGTATACGGTTTCTGTGCTGCTGTTTTACCTGTATGGCTCCTACTGCTGCCGAGAGATTATCTGAGTACTTATATGAAACTCGGCGTTATAGCATTACTGGTAATAGGAATTATATTTGTAAGACCTACTCTTCAGATGCCGGCACTCACTAAATTCATAAGCGGAGGGGGACCTATTGTACCAGGCAAGGTATTTCCATTCCTATTCATAACCATAGCCTGTGGTGCATTGTCGGGATTCCATTCACTTATAGGCTCCGGTACTACACCTAAACTTATTTCAAATGAAAGGGACATACTTCCTATAGGCTTTGGTTCAATGCTCATAGAATCCTTTATAGCACTGATGGCACTGATAGCTGCAACATGTCTTCCAACCGCCGACTACTTTGCTATAAACTCCGCACCGGCCGTATTTGATAAACTTGGAATGATTCCAAAGGAACTGCCTATGCTGTCACAAATGGTAGGAGAGCAACTAGCTGGAAGACCCGGAGGCGCTGTATCACTGGCAGTAGGTATGTCTTACGTATTTTACAAAATACCGGGTATGGAAGGATTAATGTCCTACTGGTATCATTTCTGTATAATGTTTGAAGCGTTGTTTATTCTAACAACTATAGATGCAGGTACCAGAGTAGGCAGATACTTACTCCAGGATCTTTTTGGAAAGATATACAAGCCTTTTGCAAAGAAAAACTCCTGGGCAAATATAGTATTATTTAGCGTTCTTATGTCATTTACCTGGGGATATCTTCTCTACACCGGCAATATATCAACAATCTGGCCGCTGTTCGGTACTGCAAATCAAATGCTGGCCGCTATAGCTTTTGCCATTGGTACTACTATAATTATAAAGATGAAAAAACAGAAATATGCCATGATAACCGTAATCCCGATGATAGCTATATCCATAATAACCATTACAGCTTCCTTCTCAAATATATTTGGTAACTATATACCTAAGGGCGAAACACTTCTAGTTGTACTTTCCATAATACTTCTGCTGCTGCTTGTAGTTATAATCTACGAGAGTACTAAAGTATGGCTAAGGGATTTAAAAAATGTTAAAACTGCCGATAAGGATACCGTAGTATAAAAATCAATCCACAATGTGAATAAAATTTTATTCACATTGTGGATATTTACATATCTATTCAAATAAATTTATCAAATTTTTGAACATGCTTTTATTTTCTTTTATCTTCTGTTCATTTCCAAGAACACATATGTTGTTTTTGATCATTGCACTGGAAATAAGGTCCGAAAATTTTCTTATGTCTTCCACTTTAGTATCCAATATTTCCTTTCTCTCTTTTTGTAAATCTTCGTAAGTTACATGCCTTATATAATTCTCTGCGGCACGTTCCCCTTCCATTGAAGGTGAAAGCGGAAAATCCAAATTAGATATGGTTCCTATTATATATTTAACCATCTGCCTATCATCCGCATTAAAATTTTTGAAAAACTCTCCAGCTCTATCATATATTTCAACAGTATTTCTTAAATTTGGATCCCTGTAAGATGTAAAAAACATATTTCCATTTCTCTGAAAAGAGGCAAAGCTGCCGTAGGCACCTCCTTGAACTCTCACCTGATTCCACAGGTATTCATAATTTGCTATGGATTTCAGGACCTGCAGACTTCCACTATAAGAATATCCAAGATCTATATAATTATAGGCCTTAGCCACATATTGTATTTTGGAAGATGTCATAAGTCCCTCATTTTTGGCTTCTAAATCAAGTTTATATGGAATTTTATCAAATCTATTATTTTTAAATTCAGATATAAGCTCTCCTGCGTTGTCTTCAAAATTATTATAATCTCTTTCATCACAGGTTATATTCAAAAGCAAATTATCTTTAGTAAATATCTCCTTAGAAACTCTTTCTAAATTATGCCTTATTTCGTCTGCTTTACTTTCAAAATTATTTTCCAAATCAGATATAAATTTATAAAATTCCAGTCCATTCAGCATATCTTCATACTTACTTGCAGGTGAAAAATATGAAGATACATGATTTGCAACTACTATATGACCCCTTTCAAAAATAGTCATTTCAATTCTGGACTTAGTCTCCTGAATTATCTCCCTCAACCTTTTTTTCTCATCAAATCCAGTATGATTTATTACTTCCTTTAATATAGAAAGCAATTTCGGCAAATTATTTATAAGAACCTTTGAGCGTACTATAAATTTAGGATAAAATTTCCTGCTGCTCCCATTCTTTGCAAAAGGCTGTGAAAAATAATTTATTCCACCTGTATATATATTTATTTCTTTAGCTAGATCTTCATAATAATAATTTTCTGTACTTACCTTTCCAAGTACAGTACTTAAAAGCGATATATATGGAATAAATTTTTCTTCGACGCCCTCTGTATTGAAATACAGATTTATATAATAGATTCCATTGGTAAATATAGGATAAAACAGTACTTCTACATCCTGTATTTTTTTATTTACAAGCTCAAGTTTTTTGGCATCAGGTTTTATATCTTTCAGGGATAAAAGAGGTATTTTCATAAGATTCTCCCTGCCGTCCCTCTCCATCTGTCTCTTTTTCAACTTCATTGTATCTTGAATTATTTTTTCAATTTCATCTTCTGAAAGACTATCCTTAAAATTTTTTAATTTTTCTTTTAACAGTTCATCCTTTCTTTCTTCAAGACCTCTTTTAGGCTTAATTACCAGTATAGAACTGTGATTGTTTTTTAGGATGTGCCTATCAATAAGCTTTTCAAAATAACCATTATCCAGCTGCGATTTTATCTTATTTAATACTGACTCATAGGTAAGGTGGATCCATGGCTCACTATCATACAGCCAGCCATCCATACATTTCATTCCATATATAAGCCCTTTTGGATACCCCTTATAGTCTGCTTCCCTGAGCTGAAATTCCTTTATATTTATAGAAGCCTCCATCAGCTTTTTATCCATACCCTTATCTACGATATTTTTTAACGTTTTCTCAACTATTTCTTGAAATCTATATTTTTCTTTTTCATTGGAGCCCTTAACTACTATTCCAAACATGGGCTGAAGTATACCAGATTCAAATACACCAAATACATCTTTGCCTATTTCAGCATCAATCAATGCCTTTTTAAGAGGTGAAGATGGAGTTTCCAAAAGCATATGTTCAAGTATATCAAAAGCTAAATACAATTCATTATCCACAGCCGTCCCAACAGAATAATTCAAACTCAAAAAAGTTTTATCTTCTTCTTTTTCCGCACTCGAAACAGGATATTCTGTCACCATCTCTCTACGCTTATGAAAAGGTTCCTGCACCAATACATCAGAATTCACTTCTCTTCTATTAAAATAGTTTAAATACTCACTGTCCAAAAATTTAAGTTTCTCCTCTATATCCATATCACCATATAGATATATATAACTATTGGAAGGATGATAGTATTTACTGTGAAAATCCAGGAACTGCTGCTGTGTAAGCTGTGTTATAACCTCAGGATCACCTCCAGACTCCACTCCATATTGAGTATCCGGATAAAGTGATTCAAGCATTTTCCTGAATAATATAGATTCTGGAGATGAAAAAGCTCCCTTCATTTCATTGTAAACCACACCTTTATAAGCTATATCCTCTTCCTTACTATTCAATTCATAATGCCATCCTTCCTGCATCATGATTTCAGGATACTTATATATATTAGGATGAAAAACTGCATCAAGATAAACATCCATGAGATTTTCAAAATCCCTGTCATTTACACTTGCAACTGGATACATGGTTTTATCAGGAAAAGTCATTGCATTTAAAAAAGTATTGAGAGATCCCTTTACCAATTCCACAAAAGGTTCTTTCACTGGAAATTTTTTTGAACCACAGAGTACAGAATGTTCAAGTATATGAGGTACTCCTCTGCTGTCATCCGGTGGAGTTCTAAAACTTATGGAAAACACCTTATTGTCATCCTTATTTTCTAAAAAGAACAGTTTTGCACCACTTTTTTCATGATAAAAAAACATTCCTATAGAATTTATGTCCTCTAATTTTTTCTGTTCCAGCAGTTTAAAACCACTGTAAATTTCCCCTACATGCATATCACCGATTCTCCTTTACATATACTCGTGAAGCTCTCTGCCCCACGGACTTGATTTTTCCTATTTCTTAATCCAATCCTCTAATTTATCATAGCACTCCAGTGCCTCTCTATATCCCTGATTATACAATTCCGTAAGCTTATGTTTATTTTTTTCTATTCTTTTCACTTTCAAGGGCTGCTTGGGTCTGATCACAAAAACACTTCCCTCTCTTCTAAGTTTTTCTATATACCTTAAAGTATGATTGTATTTTCTATGTCTGTTTATCATGGCTTCTACCAATCCACTATAGTTAGAATATAATCTTCTGGCCAAGAATTTCATCTTGAAAGGCTTTTTCACATAATCTCTATTTCTGGTTAAAATAATTATATTCTTTTTATTGCCATCTTTTATAGATTTTTCTATGGGTATGGGATCAGAAATTCCCCCATCAAGCAAATTCAACCCTTTGAATTTTACGATGGAAGCCATAAAGGGCAAGCTGCTGGAAGCCCTTACGGCATCAAATATATCACCGTCCTGACATTTATTCTTCTCAAAATATACGGGTTTTCCAGTGTCACAGTCTGTAGTGCCAACTATAAATTTTTCTTTTGATTTATTAAATGTGTCTACATCAAATATCTCCAGCTTATTTGGTATTTCATTGAAAATAAAATCCGCTCCAAAAATTCCCTTTTCAAATATAAGATTTCTGCAGCTTAAATATCTGGGATCATCTACATAATTTATATTTATTCTTTTATTTCTTCCCTTTTGTCTTGAAAGATATGAGCACGCATTACAGGCTCCCATGGAGACCCCTATAATATAAGGTAAATATAAATTTTTTTCCATAAATAAATCCAGTACTCCAGCAGTATACAGCCCTCTCATTCCTCCACCTTCCAAAACCAATCCTATATTCTCCATATACTATTTTGCCCCTCTTTCGCCCGTTATTATATATATTTCCCAGGTAAAATTTTATTATTAATATATTATTTTAGCACATATAGGTGAGTTAGTGAAGGCGTAAAAAAACAAAGTAGACTGTAAATTGTGAACTAAATAGGAAATGGGCACTCCTGAGAAATTTCAGTGGTGCCCATTACATTATAGAAACATCTTTTAGAATTGTGTTATTTCAATTTGACTAAAAGCTCACCGGTTCTAACCCTCTGGCCTTCTTTTACAAACACACCTTCAACTACTCCTGAAGTAGTTGCTGTAACATTTGTTTCCATTTTCATAGCTTCTATTACAATCAAACTCTGTCCTTCCTTAACTTCACTTCCGGTCTTTACAAGTGTCTTAACAATATTTCCCGGTATACTTGCTCCTATTTCCTTATCATTATCCGGATCTGCCATCACAGATGAATTTTCCTGAATTACAGATCCCGCAGAGAATGATTTATCTTTTATTCTTATGTCTCTCTTATTTCCATTTATTTCAAATACCAAAAATCTATATCCCTCAGAATCAGCTTTTGTAATATCCAGTAATTGTACATATAAACTGCGTCCTTGACCCATCTCAACTTCACAAAATTCACCTTCAGAAAGTCCATAGAAAAATGTGCTGCTTTCCATATGACTGAGATCCCCAAACTTGTCTACATAGTTTAAGTAATCTTCAAATACATCAGGATAAAGAGCGTAGCTGATAATTTCATTTCCATCAAATTTTCTCTTGTATTTTTTACTCAAGTGTTCTTCTATCTTCTTAAAATCTTCAGGCGGTAGAAATTCTCCTGGTCTGCCAGCTAAAGGTTCTTCTCCTTTTAATACCAGTTTTTGAAGTTTCTTGGGAAATCCTCCCATAGGCTGACCCATCATACCTTTGAAATAAGAAACCGTAGAATCAGGAAAATTTAAACTCTTTCCCTTTTCATATATATTTTCCTCGTTCAAATTATTTTGCACCATGAATATAGCTAGATCACCTACCATTTTAGATGATGGGGTCACTTTGACTATATTTCCAAGCATCTTGTTTACTCTGGTATACATATTCTTTACGTCTTCAAAACGATCGCCTAGTCCAAAACTCTCCACTTGAGGCTTTAAATTAGAATATTGACCTCCAGGGATTTCATATTTATATATCTCTGCAGTACTGGATTTAAGACCTGATTCAAACTGGCTGTATACAGGCCTTACATCCTGCCAATAATCTGATATTTTTTGAAGTTTATCAAGATCAAGCCCCGTATCCCTTTCCGTATTTTGAAGTGCTGCCACTACGGAATTAAGTGACGGCTGGCTTGTAAGTCCCGACATGCTGCTGAAAGCAGTATCCACAATGTCAACTCCTGCCTGAGAAGCCATTATAAGCGTTGCAACTCCATTTCCCGTAGTATCGTGAGTATGAAGATGTATCGGTATGGATATCTCATTTTTAAGGGCTTTTATGAGTTTATAAGCTGCATAAGGTTTCAAAAGCGAAGACATATCCTTTATTCCCAGGATATTAGCTCCCGTCTTCTCTATATCTTTAGCTAAATTTACATAGTATTCCAATGTATACTTGTCTTTATTACTATCTAACACATCTCCCGTATAGCACATGCAGGCTTCAGCTATTTTACCTTGATTTAAAACTTCATCTACAGCAACCTCCATACCTTTTAGCCAGTTTAGAGAATCAAATATTCTAAACACATCAATACCTGAATTAGCAGACTGCTTTATAAATTCTCTTATTACATTGTCAGGATAATTTTTATATCCAACTGCATTTGCTCCCCTTAAGAGCATCTGGAATAATATATTAGGTATTTTTTCTCTTAATTTTTCAAGCCTTTCCCAGGGTGATTCCTTCAAAAATCTGTAGGCTACATCAAAAGTAGCTCCACCCCACATTTCCATGGAAAATAGATCCTTTGTCAATACTGATTGGGCATCTGCTATCTTTAACATATCCCTGGTTCTCATTCTCGTAGCCATCAATGACTGATGAGCATCTCTCATAGTGGTATCAGTGAGCAAAAGCTTTTTTTGAGACTTTATCCAGTCAACAAGCCCCTTCTGACCCTTTTCATCCAATATCTGCTTGGTTCCGGTAAGCTTCAGTCCTTTTTCTACAACTGGTACAGTTGGAACATTAAAGCTTGGCTTTTTACCATGTGTCCCATTTATCACTTTTTCCCCTATAAACTTCATTATTCTAAGATCTTCATCAGGCTTTGGATCTATGTTAAACAGTTCAGGAGTATTTTCAATGAAATTAGTATCACATTCACCTCTGTGGAATTTTTCATTGTTCAGTACATTTATCAAAAATCCAGCATTTGTCTTGACACCAGATATGACAGTTTCCTTTATGGAACGTATTGATTTTCTTATCGCATCTTCAAAGGTTCTTGACCAGGATATATTTTTTACAAGAAGGCTGTCATAATATGGGCTTATAACTGCTCCTGTAAATCCACTTCCACCATCCAATCTTATTCCAAAGCCGGACCCTGTCCTATACATGTCTATTCTTCCAGTATCCGGTGCAAAATTATTCAGTGGATCCTCTGTAGTGACCCTGCACTGTATGGCATAGCCATTTAATTTAATATCATTCTGAGAATTTATACCTATTTCTTTTGAATTAAGCGGATAGCCTTCAGCTATAAGTATTTGGCCCTGGACAATATCTATTCCTGTAACCATTTCACTCACTGTATGCTCTACCTGAATTCTGGTATTCATCTCTATGAAATAGTGATTACCGCCTTTATCTACTAAGAATTCCAGTGTTCCTGCACTTCTATATCCTACAGTTCTTGCAATTTTCAGTGCATCTTCACATATCTCATTTCTCTTTTCCTTTGACAGAGCTATAGCCGGTGTAAATTCTATTACCTTTTGATGTCTTCTCTGTATGGAACAATCCCTTTCATACAAGTGCACTATATTGCCATATTTATCACCAAGTACCTGAACCTCAATATGTTTAGGGCCTTCAATATATTTTTCAATAAATATGTTTTCTGAGCCAAAAGCCTTTTTTGATTCACTCTTTGCACTGTTGTATGCCTCTATAAGATCTTCTTCTTTTCTGACTATTCTCATGCCTCTTCCGCCGCCGCCAGCTGCTGCTTTAATCATGACAGGATACCCACAAAATTTTGCAGATTCCAAAGCTTGCTGTTCTGTTCTTATGGGTTCTTGAACTCCGGGTATGGTTGGCACTCCGGCTTTTTTTGCTACAATCTTGGATTTTATCTTATCACCAAGCATCTCCATCATATTTGAAGTTGGTCCAATAAATTCTATACCAGCTTCCTCACATTTCCTTGCAAATTCAGAATTTTCTGCAAGGAACCCATATCCCGGATGTATTGCATCTACCTTTTTCTTCAGAGCTATATCTATTATCTCATCAATATCCAGATATGCCTCTACTGGATTTTTATCTTTCCCTATCAAATAGGACTCATCAGCTTTAGTTCTAAAAAGAGATCTCTTGTCCTCATTAGAATATATCGCTATGGTAGTTATCCCTAATTCCTGACAAGCTCTGAATATTCTTATAGCAATTTCCCCTCTATTTGCCACAAGTACTCTCTTAATTTTTCTCATAGATTACTCATCCCCTTTATAAAAATTATATATTTTTGTATATTTATTAGCTTATACCATTAAATTTGAGCGATACAATATTATTATATATAAGTAATAAAATTATTTCAATTGAATTATTCCTATTTTATTCATTCATATATTAATTCCGACAAAATTCTAGCTAATGTGTATTTCATTCTATAACTGCCGTAGATTACAGCATGTTTTCTTTTATAAAACCAAGTGCTCATCTGCAATTCTTTTAGATTCAAAAAATCAGTGTCAATACAAACTATTATATATCCTACTAGCAGTTTTGTAAATAGTATATTATATATATTATTTATGTTACTTTATATCATGATAAAATATCCAATAGTGTGTCACAATTAAAATTTACTACATCCACCGCAAATCGAAGATTTGGGCTCCAAACTTAGGAAACTCCACCTCCCTTCGGTCCGGCGGAGTAAGCGACTCGCACCAAATCGAAGATTTGGGCTCCAAACTTAGGAAACTCCACCTCCCTGCGGTCCGGCGGAGTAAGCGACTCGCACCAAATCGAAGATTTGGGCTCCCTGCTTATCTTTCTCCCAATTTTAGATTGGGAACTGCATTTAAACTCAAGGGACTTGTATTTCCTTTGATATATTCAAAATAAGCCGCACTTCCTATCATAGCTGCATTATCAGTACATAATACAAAATCAGGAAACATGACCCTTATATTATTATCATTTCCTCTTTTTATCAAGGTTTCCCTAAGGCAAGTATTGGCTGCCACACCCCCTGCTACAGCTATTCTATCTACATGCTTTAAACTACATGCCTTCAATGCATTATCCACTAAAAAACTCACCACAGCTTTCTGAAAGGAAGCTGCTACATCAGCCCTATTTATGATCTCTTTTTTCATTTCCTTTCGATTCAAATAATTTAACACAGAGGATTTTAATCCACTGAACGAAAAATCGAGGGAACTGTCATCATGAAAATTTGCCCTTGGAAATTTAATAATTTCCGGATTACCTTCTCTGGCCAATCTATCAATTTTAGGTCCTCCCGGATATCCCAGTCCAATAGCTCTTGCCACCTTGTCATAGGCTTCCCCGGCAGCATCATCCCTAGTTTGGCCTAATACCTCAAATTTTCCATAATCTTTCATATAAACTAAGTAAGTATGCCCTCCAGATACCACCAGACACACAAAAGGCGGTTCTAAATCCTTATACTGTATAAAATTAGCACTTATATGGCCCTCTATATGATTCACTCCGATCATAGGCCTATGCAATGCATAAGCCAGTCCCTTCGCATATTGAAGACCCACAAGGAGTGCACCTACAAGCCCTGGACCATAAGTAACCCCTACAGCATCTATATCCTTGAGCTCAATTTTAGCTTCTTCCAATGCCTGTTTTACTACTATACTTATAACCTCTATATGCTTTCTAGATGCCACCTCCGGCACCACACCTCCAAATTTTTTATGAATATTTATTTGCGAAGATATTATATTTGAAAGCACCTGTCTTCCGTCAATCACTACAGCTGCAGAGGTTTCATCGCAGCTGCTTTCAATAGCCAATATTTTTATACCCTTATCCATAAACATTTTTACCTTTCCATTTAAATTATCTCATATTTATATCTATATCATTGAATTATACTACTTATTTTTTTTACAGTATAGTAGGTTTTAAATTTAATTCTTCTAGCATTTCCACTTCAGATTAGAACACATATGATATAATATATAATAAAGATTCATACAATCTTTAAATCTTACTAATATACCGAGGAATAAAGTATGAATAAATCCTATGCTAAAATTATAGTAAAAGGCTCTCCCATAACTAAGTCCAATTTCAAATTATTCAATATAAAAGGAAGAGCTATTTTACCTTATAATTCAGGTAAATACCACGACAGATATGCACTGTATGAAGAACAGATAGCTTATGAATGCAGGAGTCAAAATCCCGGAGTGATTATATCAGAATCTCTAATAGCTGTATTAAAGGTGTATTACAAAAGTAAAAAAAGGCACCCTGATACCAGCAATATAACTAAAAGTATATTTGATGGAATTGAAAAGAGCGGCCTTATAATAAACGATGCCCAGATTCGTAAAATAATTACAGAGGAGTTCTATGATAAAAATAATCCCAGATTTGAACTAGAATTATTTGGTGAAAGCCATTATAATCTAAAATATTCTATTTGTGAAAATGACTTTATAGAGGAAAAGATAAATTATTCACCTCCTCCCAATAGAAAAAAAATTTATAAGAACAGCATTAAAATACAAAATCCCAAGGAGAACACCTCAGTGCCCAAATGTCAGATCTGCGGCAAATCACTTCAGCATGATGAAATTATATCTGCCAACAAAGGTAAAACCTTAATATGTAAGAACTGCTTCAACAAATTGTTCAAATAGCATTAATAATAATCAAGAAACCAATAGAGCTTTTCACTGAACAATGAAAAACTCTATTTATACTATTTTTTGAAAAAATTGTCGATTATTTTTTCCGCCATTCTCTTTTCTATATTGGCTTTTACAACCAACATAATTACAATCACTATGAGTTCATCTAACTTTTCCCCTGAATTCTCACCAGAATTATCACAACCTCCATCTAAAATATTCTGTTTTTCAATTTTACTCTCAAAGTCCTCTACAAAGGTCTTTACTTGACTGTCTTCTATCTTTAAAAACGTCTTATATATATTATTTAGATTCTCTTCATCATATTGTCCCGACATTATAGAATCTACTATAGGGGAAAATAAGCTCTGGATATCACCTATGGATAGAATTTGTTTTAAATAATAAATCAATATGATTAAGATCATATGCTGCCTGGAATATTTTTTCTTCTCAGGAGGCATAAGTATACCTGCTTTAGTATAGTTGTTTATCATAGTTTTAGTAATAGTTCTGTCTTTTTTATCTCTTTTCAAATAGCCTAATTTATCTTCAATAAAAGTAGTAACCTGATCCATATATAGATCTATATCCGGTATGTTTTCAAGCTTTAACTGTTTAAAATTTCCAAGTTCTTCTATCAATTTTTCCAATGTTTCTCTACCCACATCAAATCCTCCTACTTTATAAGTACTAAATGCAATATACATGTAAAAGCCTCTCGATAGCTAATAACATTATTATAACATAGAAGAACTACATCCTTAATTTAAAAAGTTATATTACCGGCCTTAATCTAAAAAAGCGTAGAAAATTTCTACGCCTTCTAGCTTATGCTGTCTTATCATTTGCACTGTCAACTTTTTTAGTTGCTATAATATTCACCCCCGAATCTGCTACATTTTTAAGTATAACATCTCCTATATTTATAGGGGCTTTAACCACTATTCCCTTCAATGCTCTTATGCAGTCGAATATCTTTTCCTTTGGTATGTCTCTTTCCGTCTTTACAGGGACAACATCTATTTCTCCGTCTTCTACATATACGGAAGAAGTAACTATCCTGGTAGGACTAGTACATTCCTTTTTCCCGTATTCTTCTCCTCTTTTACAGGTATTCCCCGTAACTTCTATGACTTTATCTCCCTCTAATTTAACCAAAAGCTGACATCCCATAGGACAACCTATACAGGTCAATTCTCTTTTATTCATATTCTTACTTCCTTTCTACCTTTATGGTTATTCTTTTACAATTAGGATATTTATCTAAAAGCTCTCTGGTAAGTTTGACTTTCTCCATTTCTCCCGGGGTGAGTATTCTCTTTTTTATATGCATCTCTCTAACATCATCAAAATACACCGATATAAAGCTATCCTTAAACACATCTCCCACTCTAAATCTAACATCTATTGATTTTTCCACATTCTCAGGGTTTATAAACTGAGGAACTGTGTATCTAATCCCATCTACAGCCAAAACTTCTATTTTATTACCTTTAAAACTTTCTCCCCTTACATATTTAGCAGCACTTTTACCTGCATTCAAACTCTCTGCAGTAACATTGTCAACTAGGTCATGGACATGAAGTACATTTCCACAGGCAAATATTCCGTTTACATTGGTTTCCAAGCTCTCATCTACTACAGGACCTCCTGTTATATTTGACAATTTTACTTCAGCTTTTCTGGAAAGTTCATTTTCAGGCAGAAGTCCTACAGATAAAAGCAGGGTGTCACAGGGTATATATTCTTCCGTGCCCTTTATGACCTTTCTATCTTTTCCCACTTCGGCAATAGTTACGCCTTCAACTCTTTCCTTGCCTTTTATATCCGTCACTGTATGACTCAGCTTCAGCGGGATTCCAAAATCATCCAGACACTGAACTATATTTCTCTTAAGCCCACTGGAATAAGGCAAAAGTTCTACTACAGCCTTAACCTTTGCACCTTCTAAAGTCATTCTTCTGGCCATTATAAGTCCTATATCACCAGATCCAAGTATTACTACTTCCTTTCCCGGCATATACCCTTCCACATTGACAAATTTTTGAGCTGAACCAGCTGTATATATACCAGCACATCTGCTTCCAGGTATATTTATCGCTCCTCTTGGCCTCTCCCTGCATCCCATGGATAGGATTATGGATTTAGCTTTTATCTCAATTATGCCCTCTTCTTCATTTACTGCTGTTATAATTTTATCCTTATTTAAATCAAGTACCATGGTATTTAATTTATATGGAATGTTCATGTTTTTCACTTTGTCTATAAATCTCTGAGCATATTCGGGGCCTGTAAGTTCCTCCTTAAAAACATGAAGTCCAAATCCATTGTGAATACATTGGTTCAGTATACCCCCAAGCTGATTTTCCCTTTCAAGTATCAATATATTATCTATGCCTTCTTCTTTAACCGATATAGCTGCTGCAAGTCCTGCAGGACCGCCGCCTATTATTACTACGTCATATTCTCGCATATTTAAAACCTCCAAATCATCCTAATTTATCCAATTCACAATTTACAATGCACAGTTTACAATTTAAGAAGATTTTTGACTGCACCGAAAGTCAAGCAAATTTGATATTTAAGCTCTGATATTTAGACTGATACATTCTCTTTATCTTTTCCCACCAGTAAGTTCGAGTGCTCTCCCGATTTAGTCACTTCCTGAGGCGAAATTCTAAGCTCCCGTGCCAGAATTTCAACCACTCTAGGTCCACAGAAGCCTCCCTGACATCTTCCCATACCTGCCCTGGTCCTCTTCTTTACACCATCCACACTTCTTGCTCCCAGCGGTCTTCTTATAGCATCTACTATTTCACCTTCTGTAACAGTTTCACATCTGCATATTATCCTGCCATATTTAGAATTCTTGGCAATTATTTTCTTCCTTTCCTGATTAGTCATCTCTCTAAATTTAGGTATTCCCTTCCTTATTGGATTAAACTTGTCATTTTTTTCAGGTTTCAACCTATTTACTATAATGTCTTTAATCACAACTGCTATGGCAGGTGAACTGGACAATCCTGGTGATTCAATACCCGCTGCATTTATAAAATTAGGAGCATCTTCTACTTCTCCAATCACAAAATCACCTGTACCATGGGCTCTCAATCCTGAAAACGATGTTATAACCTGCCTCATAGGTAATTGATTTACACTGAGAGATGCCTTTGAAATTATGAAATCAAGCCCTTCGCTGGTAGTATTTAAATCCTCCTTGTCATCTATATCTTCTGCATCAGGACCTATCAAGAGATTTCCATCTACTGTAGGGGTAACCAAAACTCCCTTTCCCATTTTAGTAGGTAACTGGAATATTGTCCTGGAAACGGTATCTCCCACCGCCTTGTCAAACAGACAGTACTGTCCTCTTCTAGGAATTATACTCAATTTATTTTCACTTACCATGTTATTTATTTCATCGGAAAATACTCCTGCTGCATTCACTACAATTTTACTCTCTATATTGCCTTTATCAGTTTTTATTAAATAGTTTCCCCCACTTTTAACTATAGAAGTCACTTTAGTATCCAATTTAAACTCCGTTCCATTTGTAAATGCATTTTCAGCCAGTGCGATGGTCATTTCATAAGGGCAGACTATTCCACCTGTTGGAGCATACAGTGCAGCAGTTACATTCTTTGATAAATTAGGTTCCATCTCCCTCACTTTATCTCCATCTAATATTTCAAGATCAGGTACTCCATTCTCAATTCCCTGCTGTTTTAATTTTTCAAGATCTGCAATGCCCTCTTTATCGAAGCAAACTACTAATGAACCTATTCTTTTAAACGGAAAATCCAACTCTTTAGAAAGTTTATCGAACATTTTATTTCCCCTGGAATTCAATTTTCCCTTCAAAGTACCAGGCTTAGCATCAAACCCTGCATGAACTATGGCACTATTGGCTTTGCTGGTTCCGTTTCCAACATCAAAATCTTTTTCTACAACACATACATTAAGTTTATATTTGCATAACTCTCTTGCTATGGAACTTCCGATAACTCCGGCCCCTATAATGGTCACATCAAACATAAGACAATACCTCCTTAATAAAGTAACTTTCAGATTCAGGTGAATTTCACCATAGAAGTAGTTAAAAAGAAAAAGAGCTAACCTCAAGATATATTATAATATATCTTAAAATTTGGCTCTCTTTTTACTCTGCCATTTATTATATTTTCTTATACGCCTTCAGTATATCATACAAATATCCAATATTCAATAGCAAAAAATAACAAATTCATTGTAATCAAGTATTACTTGTAAGCAATGCTTTTTTTCTCATAAGCTCTGTGGTGCTTATATACTATAAAATAAGACATTGCTACCAATACAGCTCCTCCAACTATATTCCCAAGGGTTACAGGTATGAGGTTATGTACAACTCCCATTCCGCTTATTATTTTATCCTGTGACAATCCTGAAGCTGCGACAAAAGAAGGATTGGATTTTGCAAAAATTCCCGCCATTAAGAAATACATATTTGCAACACAATGTTCAAAACCGCAGGTTACAAAAGTCATTATGGGAAACCATATTATCATTACTTTACCCACTATATCCTTGGCTGCAAAAGCCCCCCACACAGCAAGGCACACTAAAAAATTACACATTATTCCACTGCAGAAGGCAGTTCCAAAAGGCAGTGCAGCTTTTGCAGATGCTACCTTTATAACCGTTCCTCCTAATTTCCCACTGCTCAGCCCAAAAACCCCGCCTTCAAATACCAGAAAAGCTACCAGTACTGATCCCACAAAATTAAATATATAAACAACTATCCAGTTTTTAATCATAGATTCAAAATCTATTTCTCCTCCTGCTAAAGGTACCACCATAAGACAATTTCCCGTAAAAAGTTCTGCTCCGCATATAACTACCAATATAAGTCCCACAGGAAAAACAGCACCCCCAGCAAATTTTGCAAGCCCGACATTGGTTATGCTGTGAGATACTACTGCGGAAACAACTCCTCCTACTGCAATAAACGCTCCTGCCAGCGTCCCCAGTATAGCTTGCTGGGAAATATTGAGGCCTGCCTTGGTACATCCGGCTCCTACTGCAGCATCACATATTTCATTAGGCTTTAACATATTACTTTCCATACAAATTCCCCCTCTTTTAAACCCCTGTATTCAAACTAAATATCCAACTTCATCATAGTTCCTATAGCTACATCTCCTACTACTGCCAAATCCTCTGCTGTAAAGTAAAAAAGTACATTGCTATTAAACAGTATCTGGGAAGAGGCTGGGAACTCTTCATCATCCTTCCAGATCGCAAAGATCACATATATATTATTTAAAAATTGAAATTTATAGGCAGCATCACCCATCTCCACTTTTTCTGCTCCTAATTTTTCAAATATTTCTTTAAACCTTTCTACATTCTTTCCAAAAGTTCTGGATAATCGTAAAATACACCTTCCATAGAAATTATTATAGTATACATTCCCACCTTCTATTTCCCTATAGGTAATGTATTTACGGGAAGGCTCCACTCCCTTGCCATGAATTAGATACCGCAAAATTAAAGTTTTTGGAGGATAGGCTTCAAATTTAGAACCATTTTTACTATATATATCTCCAGAAGGATACCTCACTATCAAATCTTGTCCCATTAATTTCACAGTTATCTCCTCCGCAGCTTTATTAAAAGTGCATCCTGTATTTTTAGCCATTATTTCAGGGTTAAAATTCTTAAATACGGTCTTATAGTGATCATAGGGTATTTTATCCTTCCTATTTTTATCTGTATTAATCTTATCTCCCATCTATTTGCACTCCTTAAACTAAACCTTATTTGATTTCGGCATAATGTGCTCCAATTAACAATTTAGATAAACTTGATTTTGAAATCAGTTTCAAAATCAAGTTTATCTAAAATTATACAATACATCAACCTTACATATATTCCTTTGCTTTTTGCAGCATATCATCAGCTTGTTTCATAAATTTCACTGCTTTTTCAATATATTGTGAAGTCTCAATTTTTCCCATACTTCCGGCCTTATTCACCCATTCTGAAAATCCTTCTTCGTGGGACTTATTATGTTCTATCCAATGATCCAACAGTATTTTCAATGTTTTTTCCTCTTTGCCCTCTTCAACTTCCAATGTACTGTCCTGAGCATGGATATGGTGATGCTCCCCGCTGTGGCAATGCGCATGGGTATGTTCATCTTTCATAGTAAACCCCTCCTCAATATTATATTTCACTGCAAAATTATACAGCTTTCTCTATGACTATTTTATTTTTCAAAAGATCTACCTCTTTTAACATTCCCTCTATTATTTTTTCTTCTCCCAAAATATCCGTTAAAAACAACTTGCCATTTTCCTTCGGAATTATATTCACCACATAATCCATAACTTTGCTTTCACCTTCGGGTGTTACCAAATATGCCGTCGATTCACACATATCAATTACCTCCTTTTTAACTCACACAAAAAATTTCATATCAATCTACAGGATTATAAAACACTTCCTTAAATTTAAGTATACTCTTTCTAATATGCTATTAAAACAACCACCAAAAAGTTTTTAAACAGACTTATTGAAGCACCTCTTAACAGTAGGAAATTTGTCTATATCCGTATGAGGTAAAAAGCAGGCTGATACAAATTCATCCATATACTCCGGTTCAACACTTAGTTCCACATAAGTCATGCTGTTGGCTATCTCTTCCAATTTATGCCTCGCATCTTCACTCATAAGGGTCAAATAGCATCCCATGAGTGAACTATTGCCTATATAATGGATTTTATTCTGATCTATATCCGGCAGCATCCCTATCTTAACCGCATTGCCTATGTCAAGGCTATTTCCTATACCACCTGCTATATATATCCTGTCAATGTCAGTAAAATCCATGGATAGATCCTTCAAAAGCGTGGTAATCCCAGAATATATAGCTGCTTTTGCCCTTATAAAATTATCTATATCAACTTCCGTTATGCTGACATCCCTTTCTAAATCATACTGTTCCTTAAATGCCAAAATATATCTCCCAATTCCATGTTCGTCAAATCTAATTCTATTGGTATCCAGATCTTTTACAATTTTCCCCTTTCTGTCTATGATTCCGGCAAACATCATCTCACATATAAGATCTATAATACCAGAACCACATATTCCAAGGGGTTTTTCCTGGCCAATGACTCTTAAAACAGGCTCATAACTGTCGTCAATGCTGACTTTCTCTATGGCACCACTGGATGCCCTCATACCGGAGCTTATCTCTCCGCCTTCAAAAGCCGGTCCTGCAGAGCAGGCACAAGCCATGAGATACTCACTATTCCCAAATACTATCTCTCCATTGGTCCCCAGGTCTATAAAAAGTATATTTTCCTCGCTGTTCCACATCCCTGAAGACAGCACCCCTGAAGATATGTCTCCACCTACATAGCTTGCTACAGAAGGTACCAGATATATAAACGTTTCGGGATTAACATCTACTTTAAGCTCTGAAGCCTTTATAAAAGGTGTCTTCACAAAAGCAGGTATATAGGGTTCCATTCTCAGAAAGTTCGGGTACACTCCCAGAAAAAGATGGGACATGGTAGTATTTCCCGCTGCCACAAAAGATACTACCTGATCTCTTGATATCCCCGAATCTATATACATATTATTAAGCAGCGGGTTTATAGTTTCCTGTATTACAGCATGATTCAATTCTTCAAGCCCGCTGCCTTTGGTAGAATATATTATCCTATTTATAACATCTGCTCCATACTTCATTTGGGCATTTCCCGAAGAAGCCTTTGCAATCAATTCGCCGTTGTATAAATCCACCAGGCAGGCTGCTACAGAAGTAGTTCCTATATCCACCGCCGCTCCATAGAGTTCTTTAGTTTTGTCTCCTTCTTCTATATTTATGATTGTAGTCTTTTCCCTTCCTCTGGGTATATGAGTTATTGTAATTTTAAAATCTGCTTTTCTCAAAAGTTTAGGTATTTTCCTCAATATGGGAAGCCTGCAAAATACACTACTATAATTCAGCTGTTTTTTCACATGCCTTTTCAGTCTTTCAAAATCAGATATATTGTCATCCAATGTAGGCGGATCAAGTTCCAGATATTCTTTTTTTACATAGGTTCCAAATTTCATACTGCTTTTCAGCATACGTTCTTTTAAATCATTAAATATATCTTTCTCCCTGCTGCTGGAAAAATCCTCTATCTTCATACCATGCATTGAAGATGACTCGGTTTCAGGTATTTCAACAACTGCATTGTCCCTGACAACACTTTGGCAGGCAAGTATATACCCATTTTTTTTCTCCGTTTCGGTGATGTTTTTACTGCTCACCGAAATGATATTGCCGCTTATTACCCTGACCTTACATTTTCCACAAGCTCCACTTCCATTACATGGAGTGTCCATAAATATACCAGCTTTTCTTACAGCTTCCAAGAGATTTTCTCCATCTGGTACTTCTATTTCCCTGCCATAAGGATTAAATTTTATTCTCACCATATCTTGCAAATACCTCCTTTACAAAAAGCAGCAAATTATCTATTCCAGTCCTGATTCATATTCAGAAGAACTCAACAGGTCTTTGATCTCGCTCTCATCCTTTATCTTTATTTTTATTATCCACGCATCATAAGGATCTTCATTTATATATTCAGGCTCATCATCCAGCTTCTCGTTGATTTCAATTACTTCACCGGATAATGGAGATATCGTATCCGATGCCTTTTTAGACGATTCAACTACTCCAAAAGAGCTGTCCTTTACGACTTCGTCCCCCACTTCCGGCATTTCTACAAATAGTATTTCCCCCAGCTGTTCCTGGGCAAAATCACTTATTCCTATAAGCGCTGTATCGCCTTCTACTTTTGCCCATGTATGTTCCTTACTATAGTACAATTCTTTCGGAAAATTCATAGATACCACCTCTTTTATAATTTTAAACATTTGGAGATAACAGAAACAATAATCTCCTGTTTCCGTTATCCTTCTATCAAATTCACTACATTATAGGGTCCATAGTAAGTGCAGGATGCCCCTTTTCCTCCAGGAACTTCAGTACATCTTCGGATTCAGTAGCAATGGTCTCATCACATATCATGTCTGAAAAATTATCTATATCATAGAGTTCTTTAGCTGTCTTATTCAATTTTTCTGCTACAAAGTCCTTTAACTCCTTAGGCATCCAGACTATTCTGGAAATCCCGCCTTCAGCCTTCATAAACTTCTTGGAAGATATAAAAGGCCTGCCGTGTCCCATGAATCCCGGAGTCTGAACTCCGCCGCCGGTCATGGATGCCAGTTCACCAAAGGTCATTCCAAGAGGAGTTATGGAAGCATATTCTCTGTTGACTATTACAACACCGTTGGCCTCCGGCATTATACCCGTGATGCATTCAAAACATCCGCAGGAAGTCATAGGATCCTGTAAGATACTGTACAGTGTAACATTATTTACGGCACCTTGAGATATTTTTGAAACAGTTTCATTCACTTTCTCCCAGATGCCTGCATTCTCATCAATCACACCTTCTTTAGGTACTGCCTGACATGGTCCTGTAGGATTTAACTCAAGTGTAGCTTTAGCATCCAGCCAGGAAACTGCCCCGCAGAGTCCAAGTCTTTCAGGCGTTATTATACATACATGTGCAGGTGCAAAGGACTGACATAGATTGCAGGAATAAAAAGTATCAACTTTTTCATCTACCAAGGATACAAGTCTAGCATCCCTTTCTGCATATCTTGGCATAGCATATTTTTCCTTCAATTCCGAAGTCTTAGCTGGATCTGTAGTTATAATAACTTCACATTTATCTACAACAGATCCAAACTCATCCAGCATCTTAGCATATATCACTTCTCCAAAATGCTTCAGCCTAAACCCTTTGTCGTAAGCTTCCTTGCCTATTCTAACCCAGGTCAGATTTCTCTGTCCTACATGCATTACTCCCTCTATATAATTCAGAAAATAATGAAGCCTTCTTTCAAGTACCGGTTCAAAGTCCTTCTGCATATTAGCTCCCGCTACCTTTACAAGCATTCCGAGGGGTAATCTTCCAGGGGCTTTGTCTATAGTGTCAATATCCGGACCTATAAGTTCTATTTTATGATCTTCAATTTCTCCAGGATCTACATTCATTACCAATTCCCAGGCTTCAGTTTTGCCTCCTCCAAATTCCGCAAGCATATCGTTCTTTCTTATTCTCTCGCCTTCAAAAGCTGCAGCAAAAGCAACTGGAATTGGGATCTCAGTTACCTTTATCTTTATTTTTCTAGCTTCTAAAGAGGTTCTGACAAATTTATCATAATCTTTTTGAGTCAATAAAAGTGTAGGAACTTCCGTTATATCCTGATCAGTTATTACAGGGAATCCAAGAGCTATAGCCCCCGCTCCGGCAGAAACCACAAGTTCACTCAACGGTCCAAAAGCATTTACAAAAGCAGGCACTCTTTCCGCAGTATACTGCAGCATTTCCTGAAGCGCACCGCCTTTGATTCCTCCAAATATAAGTCCGGCTCTTATGGCTACAGTTACAACATGTATTACGGAAGTAACATCGTATCCAAGTGGAATAACTCTAAGATCAAGTCCCATCTTAACTTTCCCTTCTACGGCCTGATCTATTACCTTTCCCACTAAAAACGTAAGCAGTCCCTTTGACTGATAATCTTTTATGATCTTAGATGCAGTATCAACATCCGGACATTCTCCCAGCACAACTGCCACACCTGGTATATCTCCTGTAACAAGCGGTACTCCGAGGGATCGTATTATTGGATCGGATATAAATCCAACACAGGGTTCAGTATAAGGAGCATCCGACAATACATATTTAGCTGCTTCTATTATCTCAGCTGCCACGGCCGTCGCAAGCCCCGAATTTAAAGCTTTGTCAAGAGTTTCTTCTTCCACTATAAGGCTTCTGACTATGTCCAGAGCCCCTTCTAATTCTCCCACGTTGGTTATCTTTTTTCCTGTAGCTGCAAAAATTACTGGAAGTGAATATGCAGTATCCGGAAAGGCCACTTTATAATCTTTGCCCTTTTCATCCACAGCTTGTTTAACTATGCCTTCAGCTGCTGCCAAAGCCTGTTTTGAACCAGTGAATATAGTTTGAAATAAATTCATTTTTAGCTCCTCCTATTTTTAAATATTAAAAGACTATAATTCTAAGTAGGAATCTGCATACAACACAGCTCCATTTATAACATCACAGGTCTTTATTGTTTCCATCAATCTCTTATCACAAGGATTCATTATTGCGGAAGTCAGTCCGCTTTGTATTGCCATAGCTGCATAAGTGGAATCCATTATAGGTCTTATTTCCTTTGGCGCTCCATTGGATACATTGCTGAGTCCGCAGCAGGTCCTGAGTTCCATTTCACTTATCAACTTAATAGCTTCCAATACTTCTTTCTGTTTATCCTGCATACCCTTTATCACTAAAAACAGTGGATCAAATAGTAAATCAGTAGGCTCCATTCCAAGTTCCATGGCTTTTTCAAGCATTTCCGTACAATATGCTATTCTCTCATCATTATCTTTTGTAATTCCCTCTTTTGCACACAATGCTATACACATGGCACCATATTCTGCAGCTAGATCTATGTTCCCAATTCTCTCTCCTGCATCTGCAGAATTTATTATAGGTTTACCTTTTTCCCTATTGTATACTTTAAGACCTGCTTCAATTGCCTTTTTATTTGTAGTATCAAGCGCCAGTGGAACATTGTCGAATTCGCTTTGAAGTGCCTTAACAGCCCACTGCATTATTTCTTCTCCATCTTTTCCTGCAGGTCCAATATTCAAATCTAAATAATCAGCTCCTGCATCCAATTGTTCTTTAGCTCTTTTAAATATAGGTGCAGTATTTCTTTCCTCAATAGCCTTTCTGATTGTCGGAGATATACAGTGAATTCTTTCACCTATGATCATAAATTTATCCATTATTAGACGACCTCCTAATTTTTATATTTTCAGCTGCTGGTTAAGCTTTCTCAGCCAGCAACTGTTTTATTAAAAATTTACTATTTTACCGCCATTTCCTTTAACAATTTAGGGATATACATAGCTTCAGTAGTGCCCACCACTATGTTCCAGTCTGGAAGATTTTCTTCCAATTCGCCTTTTAAAACTGCAACTTTTCCAGGAATTATAAGGGTCCTGTTCTTAGTTTTTTGTTCTATTCCACTATTTTTCACCATATCAGCTATCACACTGCCGGTAAATTTACCAGCAGCCCAGGAAGTCAAAACCGAATATCCTCCTGCATCTGGAATAACCATCCACACGGGCATCTTGGATCTTTCAACTTCTCCTGAAACTATAAAGTAAGTCAATGCAAAGTCAACAGTACACATTACAGGTGAATTATCATCTGCATTGTTGAGTCCGTATACTCCAACTTCTACCCTCATTGGTTTCTGAGGATCCGTAAATATGTTCTGTCTTATTCCATACAGCGGCAGCGCCCTGCAATAATCCATGTCGCTTAAAACAAGTATTGAACCATATTTCATAGTAAATAATGTGGATAAGGTAACCTCCTGGAATTTATCTCCCTTTGCAAGCTCATTTAAAAACAGTATGGAGGGATATCCAAAAGTCCTATCCTGTCCTTGAAGATTTATTCTCCTTATCTGAACTGTATTTTCAAAAGTTTCCTTTATGGACTTTGAACCAGGATCCAAAACCAGATTCTTATATCCTAATTTTTGAATTCCTTCTACCAATGTATAGAGTTCCTCCAGATTATCTGCTTTTACTCCCAAAGGTATATTGTCCTGTTTTACAAGTTCTACCATATCCTTAAAATTGTCTTTGTTTGCACCATAGGCCAGAGGGTTTTCGTCTTTTACTATGGGCAGTGCTTCCTTCATAACTGCTGCGTCCTCGCAAACTAATATATAAGCCACCTTTAATCCGCTGGATTTTACTCTGTTTATCAGTGCAAGATATTTATCTTTATTTGAAACATATCTCAAGGCAACAAATTCAGTTTTCATCTCTTCACCGATTCTAACATACTTCACATCTTTCATATGCTGAATCTTAGTATCTATTTCCGAATCTTCCATATTCTCTGATAAAAGTACTGCAAATCTATTTCTATTTACAAGTGTTTTTTCATGCCTGAATAGAACAGTTTCTCCACCTAATTTATATTCCGTATCCCCTTTTCCTACAGTTATTGTCTTCATAAGGGGTGCTGTAGCTTCTGCTAATTTTTCTATAGACTCTTTGCTCATGTGGGGGCATTTACTTATTTCCACCGCTCCAGATGCCACCTTCATTGAAAAAGCCAGGCAAGTTGGGAATCCACAATCCTTACAATTTTTTTTGGGTGTTAACTTAAATATACCTAATCCTGTTAAAGCCATTTTGAATCCTCCTTAATTTAAATACAAGTATAGTTTTCTTATTATCCCAATAGTTCCTTAATAAAACTTCTCATTATCTCCACAGACTTAGGATGGCGGAGTATTATAGCATTACTTCCTGAAGCCAATACTCCTGAAGCTGCTGCAACTTCCATAGAAACTCCCCTGTCGTCCTGGTTTCCCCATTCTGGAGTGTCTGCTTCCGGCTCTATCGATTCCTTTACCTTCCAGGTCTCGAAAGAAACCGGAGTGATGATTGGAACTTGAAGTGTTTTATCATTTTGAGTTAAAGCTGCAAGCTTTACTCTGTCCAAAGTTGATATAACATATTCATATCCATACCCGCCTGCCGAACATCCTACATTATCTACAAGCTTTTCATTATCAATTCCAAGTTGATTTACTAAAATGTTTATCTGCTTTGCCAGATTTATATCCACTGAAGATTCAGCTACAATTTTGTTGTTATAAGCTAATACACCAGCTGCTCCTATGGTTTTATAATTATCCTCTACAGCAGACATTAAAAGCACATTGCGTCCTTCCGTTTCCTGTGCAATTTTTTCAAATAATTTTGCATCCTTTTCATGGTTGCCAGTACCTGCAATTACCAAAGGAGTCTTTATGGCTTCAACTACCGCTTTAACTTTTTGTGCACAATCCTCTGGTGATGCATCCTCTCCATTGGGATCTGCACTTATAAGTCTTAAGCATATGAAATCTGGGCTGTATTTTTCTTCAACAAATTGCGCCCATTTTACAGCATCACTTGAAACATCCTTATACAGTTCTTTCAACGCGTCTGTCCAATCCTCTGGATAAATATCTGAAATCTCCATACCAATTTTTGGTGCATTTCCAGTATTCCCATCAAAGCTGTAAAATGGCAATACTGCTTCACCGCCCAATTTTATAGCTTTTTCTCCAGTTCCAATTTCAACTTCACCAATTTTACCTGAATATTTTTGTGCTGGTTTTTTTAACATAATGTTGCCTCCTTATAGTTACTTAGTTACTTTTTAAATTCAATTTTCGATAATATTTCATTCAATGCTTTCCTACATGGGGAATTATCTGGCAGGTCTACCAGCGCCTTGCCATCCGAGTCATAGTCATACACCATCTGATCCATAGGCACAACTCCGATTAAATCCAATTCTTGCTTTTCTATTTCTTTCTTTATCCCGGCATTTAATTTGCCTCCTGGAGCTCTGTTGACTATGAGAAAAATCTGACCAACTTTTAAATTTAATTCTGAAACCAGCTGCCTTATTCTTCCTACAGCCTGTATACCTCTTCTGGAACAGTCACTTATGAGAAGTAGGGTATCAATGGGATCTATAAGCTTTCTGCTAAGGTGTTCCATACCGGCCTCATTGTCAACTACTATGTAGTCATAATTTCCTGAAAGTGAATCTACCTCCGCTTTGAGTATCCCATTAACATAACAATAGCATCCTGGTCCCTGAGATCTTCCCATGACAATAAGATCGTATCCATCACCTTCAGTCATTGAAGCATTTAATTTATACTTCAGATAATCTGCCTTTCTCATGCCCCCCGGAAAACTATCTCCTGAAAGTGATCTTTGATTTACATCCTCTTTTATTTCCCCTATAGTTTCTTCAATTTCTGTTCCAAGCACTTCATTTAAATTGGAGTTTGCATCGGCATCGACTGCCAGAATAGGCCCAGCGCCTTTTTTTATAAGATAGTCAATTAAAAGACCTGTCAGTGTAGTTTTGCCCGTGCCTCCCTTACCTGCTACAGCTATTTTGTATCCCATAGTTCAACCTCCTTATATTGCCATGATAAAAATTATCTATAAACATTTTAATTTAAAAATTCTACCAGTACATATATCCCCAGAGACATGATCCCTATTTAATAGAGTGAATGCATTGATTATGGACATCATGGAGTGCTTCCATTATTCCCTCAGAAAGTGTGGGATGGGGGTGAATAACTTCCCCTATCTGCTCTGCAGTCAACCCCAATTCACAGGCAACAGTGAGTTCACCAATCATATCTGTAGCCCGTTCTCCTACTATTGCAGCTCCAATAATAACATCTTTTTCATCTGTAATTATCTTTACAAATCCCTGGAATTTGCCCATAGCCTGGGCTTTCCCAAGACCTCTAAAATCGAATTTCCCAATCTTATAGTCTATTCCTCTATCCTTTGCTTCGCTTTCCTTCATTCCTACAGATGCCACTTCAGGTTCTACAAATATACAACCCGGAACAGCTCTATAGCTCATTTTCTTCTTTTTATTCAGTACAGCATTGTAAACAGCTACAATACCCTCCCTAGAAGCAACATGTGCAAGAGCCGCACTGGGCAGTAAATCACCTATGGCATAAATGCCCTTTACATTAGTTTCCAAATACTCATCTACAATTATTCTACCTCTTTTATCAGTTTTAATTCCAACATTGTCCAATCCTAAACCATCAGTATAAGCCCTTCTTCCAACAGCTACCAGCATGGTTTCCGCTTCCAGAACTTTTCCACTTTTCAGTACAGCAGTTACTCCATTTTCCTTAACTTCTACACCGGATATGCCATCTCCTACAAAATACTTTATTTTTTCCCGTTTAAAAGCTCTTTGAAGTTGTTTTGCCACATCTTCATCTTCAAGAGGTGCCAGGTGAGGCAGCATTTCCACTACTTTGACTTCAGTTCCCACGCAGTGAAGGAAATATCCTATTTCACAGCCTATAGGGCCTCCTCCTACTATAATCATGGATTTTGGAAGCTTATTTAAATTAAGTACCTCATCAGAGGTTATAACCCTTTTACCGTCATATTTAAAAAATTTAGGTGCCACAGGTACGGAGCCAGTGGCAAGCACAATCTTATCTGCCTTTACAGTCTCCTTGGTTCCATCTTCTCTATCTACTTCTATTTCACTGCTATTTAAAAGTTTTCCCGTACCTTTTACAATTTTTATTCCCCTGTATTTTAATATCGCTTCTATTCCTTTAACCAGCTGAGCTACAATTTTATTTTTTCTCTTCATAATAAAGTCAAAATCAACTTTTGCTTCTCCCTCAAAATCAATTCCAAATTTCGATGCATCTCTTGTTACATTTAAGACATCTGAACAAGCAAGCAGTGCTTTAGTAGGTATACATCCTACATTTAAACAGGTACCACCCAGATATCCCTTTTCAATCACAGTTACATCTGCCCCTAAAATAGCAGCCTGGACAGCAGCTACATATCCGCCTGGTCCTCCTCCAATCACAACTAATTTCATTATAATCGCTCCCCCTATTTTATAATCCTGCTTCATCCAATATCAAAGGCACATTCTCTTCAGCCCCAATGGCCATTATATGAACTCCATCAAATAATTTTTCTTCTTTTATACGTCTTATAAATTCTGCTGATATCTTTATACCTTCTTTAACCTTGTCTTCAGCATTTTTCATTCTGTCAATAAGTTCCTCAGGAACAAATATTCCCGGTACATTTTTATTCATATATTTGGCCATGCCAGCTGATTTCAAGGGTATTATGCCAATCATGATCTTGGCGTTTAAATCTTTAGTTTTTTCTTTAAATTCCCTTAAAATATCTATATCATAAACAGCCTGAGTTTGAAAAAATTTAGCTCCAGCTTTAATTTTTTTCCTCATTTTAATAATCTGAAGCTCCAGCGGCTCATACTTAGGAGTAACACAGGCTCCTAAATAGAATTTAGGAACTCCATTTAAATCATTTCCACTCATATCTTTTCCAGCAGCTAAAGTATTGGCTACCTGTAATATGCCAACACTGTCAAGATCATAAACCGGCTTAGCTCCCGGATGATCTCCTACACCAGTATAATCTCCCGTAAGTGCCAAAACATTTTCTATTCCAAATACACCTGCAGATAAAAGTTCTCCCTGAATTGCTATCCTATTCCTGTCTCTTCCCGTTATTTGAAATACTGGTTCTAGTCCTGCATCCTTTAGAACTTTACAAGTAGCAAGAGATGTGGCTTTTAACGTAGCAGATTGAAAATCTGTAACATTTACTCCGTGAACCCTTCCCTTCACATTATTGGCGCACTCAATTAAATGCGAAAGATCCGTTCCCTTGGGAGGTGCCATTTCAGCTGTAACTGCAAAATCACCTTTTTTAAAAGCTTCTTTTAGCAAGCTCATTTTTTAAATCCTCCTTTTGATCATTACTTAGCTCTCAAGTTTATCTTCCTAGGGTGTGAGCTTATCTGATAATCTCTTGGTTCTCTTAATTCTTCCAGATTATCAAGCTGCCCCAATTCCTTCAACCTATTATATATTAATATCCAGGCACAATCATTCTCGGGATTGACTTCACATTTGCCGTCTCTTGCCCCGCCGCAGGGACCATTTAAAAGCCCTTTTGCACACAGAGTAACAGGACATATTCCGCCAGTCCACCCGAGCTGACAGTTCCCACAAGCTCTGCAGGCTTCAGAATATTGCCCTACCCTTTCCACTTCGCCTATAAACATGGTATTGTTTCCCGGATAAACAGGGATATCGACCAGTTTGGCTACAGTCTGCGTCCCATCCCCGCAGGACAGAGACAAAATCGCATCTGCTTCTTTTAACTCAGATTTCAATGATTTTAAATCTTTTCTCGTCTTCAGGAAATTGCAGGAAGGATCAAGTATTTTGCAGCCTAGAACTTTTTTACCGTTTTCCTCCAGCCTGGTTTTCATTTCCAATACTTCTTCCTCTCCGCCTACTTTACAGGTAGAAGCACAAAGTGAACATCCTGTAATTATTACTTTTTTACTGTCCTTGAGATAATCCAGCAACTCCTCAAAAGGTTTTTTTTCTGAAATAATCATATCCTACCCCTCCATTTATTTAAAGGCCTATAAGCTGTTCTGCAATTTGCAGGCTTTTATAATATGCTGTGCCAAAATGGAAGACGTTACCGAGCCCACTCCTGCCGGCACAGGTGTAATCATTGAAGTCTTTGGCTCACAATCTGCTGTATTCACATCTCCACAGATCTTTCCATTTTCATCTACATTTATACCCACATCTATGACTACGGCACCATCTTTTACATACTTTGAATCTATCATTTTGGCTCTTCCTATACCTACTACAAGTATATCCGCTTCCGAACAAACCTCTGGCATATCCACAGTTTTGGAATGACATATTGTAACCGTAGAATTCTCATTTAGAAGGAGCATGGCCATTGGTTTCCCAACTATCATAGATCTTCCTATTATAACTGCACGTTTGCCCTGCATAGGTACCTTATAGTACTTTAATATCTCTATAACCGCAGATGGAGTACAAGGGGCAAACCCTGTCTTATCATTTTCCATCACCTTTGCAACATTTACAGGACTAAAACAGTCCATATCTTTTTCAGGGGCAATTACATATTTTATAACATTTTCATCCAGCTGCTTGGGGAAAGGTCTAAACACCATTATCCCGTTTACACTCTTGTCTTCATTTACTTTTTTCAGTTCTTCAATAAATTTATCCTGTGCTATGTCTTCAGGTAACTCCTTGACAGCTGCGTCTATTCCAATTTTACTGCATCTTTTTAAAGCTCCTCTTTCATAAGCAAGGTCACTTCCGTTTGCTCCAACTCTCACTATTACAAGTTTTGGAGTAATACCCTTTACCTTTAAATTTTCAACTTCTTTAGTTAAAGTTTCACTTATGGCATCTGCCACAGGTTTACCTTTAATTATCTGACCCATACTTATAATCTCCTTCACATTTAAAATTAACTGCATGTCAAACTAGAATTGATTGATAAATGTCTTCGCAAGAAATACAAATATTTCCTGCGAAGCTCTCATATTTCTCACTTACAAAGCTTATCTAGAACTTTTTTGTACACTTTATCTGCAATTTCGGCACCCTTATCAACTAAGGGTTCTGTTTCTAATTTTACTTTTTTTACGTATTCCTCATCTTTAATAGAATTTATGTTTATTACTACATTGAGCTGTGCTCCAATAATAGCAGCTTTAAGACACTGAACTCCTACTCCCACATCACTTATGGCAAGCTTTGAACAGTTGTCTACAAGTGCCTCGTGAAGTTCAATGGCTTCATAGGCTTTCTTAACAATATTTACCGGAACGCTGCAGGCTTCCTTTAAACACCTTTCCAAAGTCTCCGATTTCAATTTCCTTTCCTGTTCAGTATTTTTAGGCATTCCATAAGCCCTGGAAAGCGGGAGAAAACACTCTGCATCCTCATCTGTCAATTTTAAAAGTTCATCCTGTAAATCAGCAGCCTTTTTCAATATTCCCTTTACCTTTTCATCATACTGGGCATATTTTTTCTTGCCTATAGTAAGATTGCACACCATACTTCCAAGTGCCATACCTATGGCTCCTACAATTGCAGAAGCTCCGCCTCCACCTGGTGTGGCCGATTTAGAAGCTAAAACCTCCACAAAATCCCTGCAGGTTTTATCTGCCAATTTCATATTGCCACCTCCTAAAACATCCTAGAATAATCCACTTATCACTCCATTTTCATCCACATCTATTTTTTCGGCAGATGGAACTTTTCCAAGCCCTGGCATCTTCATTATCGAACCAGTTACTGCAACCACAAAACCTGCCCCTGCCGAAATTGTAACCTGTCTTACTGTAATCTTGAACCCTGTAGGTCTTCCAAGTTTAGTCTGATCATCAGTAAGGGAGTATTGAGTTTTAGCTATACAAACTGGAGTCTGTCCAAAACCTAGTTTCTCCAATTCATCAATTTCCTTTTCTGCCTGACTTGTAAAATTAACATCATCGGCACCATATATTCTTTGAGCTATAGTTCTTATCTTTTCTCTAATTGGAAGTTTTTCATCATAGGCAAACTGAAAATCGTTTCTGCCGTTTTCTATAAGATTCAGTACTTCTTTGGCAACTTCTATTCCACCTTCGCCGCCTTTTGCCCATACTTCCGACAATTTAACATTTACGCCCAATTCCTTACACTTATCTTCCACCAATTTAAGTTCAGCTTTTGTATCAGTAGGGAAAGCATTCAACGCAACAACTGCAGGCAGTTTATATACCTTAGTTATATTCTCTACATGTTTTAGCAGATTAGGAAGTCCCTTTTCAAGCGCTTCCAAATTTTCACTATTTAATTCAGCTTTTGGAACTCCACCATTGTATTTCAGCGCCCTTACTGTAGCAACTATTATTACTGCATCCGGTTTTAACCCTGCCATTCTGCATTTGATATCAAGGAATTTTTCAGCACCGAGGTCAGCACCGAATCCTGCCTCTGTAACTACATAATCGCCAAAATGCAGTGCCATTCTAGTAGCCATTATCGAATTGCATCCATGAGCTATATTTGCAAATGGTCCACCATGTACAAATGCAGGCGTTCCTTCAAGAGTTTGAACTAAATTTGGCTTTAATGCATCTTTAAGAAGTGCCGCCATAGCTCCCTCAGCTTTTAAGTCGTGAGCCGTTACAGGTTTGCCATCTCTAGTGTAGCCTACAACTATTTTAGCAATTCTGTTTTTCAAATCAATTATGTCACTTGACAGACAGAATATAGCCATAATTTCTGAAGCAACTGTTATATCAAATCCATCCTCTCTAGGTGTACCATTTGCCTTTCCACCCAATCCATCTACAACAAATCTAAGTTGTCTGTCATTCATATCCACGCATCTTCTCCAAGAAATTCTTCTCGGATCTATGTTAAGTTTATTACCTTGATATATATGATTATCTATCATTGCTGCCAGTAAGTTGTTAGCAGCAGTCAATGCATGTATGTCTCCTGTAAAATGCAGGTTTATATCCTCCATAGGTACTACCTGGGCATATCCACCACCGGCAGCTCCGCCTTTTATTCCAAATACAGGTCCCATGGACGGTTCTCTAAGTGCAACAACTACTGATTTGTTGAGTTTTGCCAGTGCATCTGCAACGCCTATTGCTGTGGTAGTTTTTCCTTCTCCTGCTGGAGTCGGGTTTATAGCTGTACAGAGTATAAGTTTTCCATTTTTACTAGGAGTAGTCTTTAACAGGTTATAATTCACTTTTGCTTTATACTTACCGTATAATTCAATGTCATCTTCGGAAATATCAAGTTTTTTAGCAATGTCTTTTATGTCCTCCATTTTACACTCCTGAGCTATTTCTATGTCTGATTTATAAGTCATTTATTATACCCCCATCTCTAATTTTTGTTTTATTTTTTTTACCTCCTCCACGGTTTCCTTATCGGAATCATAGGGAGATTTATTAACTCTGTCAGAACTTCCTACCGCGCCACTGTAATGCATAAAACCAAGACATTCTTTTTCGTCTATATTTTTAAGTACAAAATTTTCATCCTCTTTATTTTTAATTTTATTAGCTACTACAAATATCTTCTCAATACCTATATCCATGGCCAATTTTTTTACATGCTTAAAAGTCTGTATACTCCTTATGCCAGGTTCTACAACAACAATAAATACATCTACACCCTGGGCCGTTCCCCTTCCCAAATGTTCAATTCCAGCTTCCATATCCATTATTACAATATCTTTATTCTGAAGAAGTAAGTGAGAAGTCAGTTTTTTCAGCAGTACATTTTCAGGACAGAAACACCCTGTTCCACCGGTGTCAACTGTACCCATAGTTAAAAGTCTAACACCATTATATTCTCTGCAATATCTCTCTGGTATATCATCTACTTTAGGATTTATTTTGAACATCTTTCCAAAAGCTCCCGGTGTAGATTTAGTTCTTTCAGCTACTAATTTTTTCATTTCTGAAATTGGCACAATTTTTTCAGTTATCTCAGGGGGAAATCCTAGAGCCAGTGCTAAATTGGGATCAGGATCCGCATCCACAGCTAAAACCTTATATCCTTCTGATGCATATATTCTGCTCATTACTGCTGCAAGTGTAGTTTTTCCCACACCACCTTTACCTGTTATAGCCATCTTCATCTTCATATGCAATCCCCCTCTTTCATTAATATTTGACATAAGCTGCATCAATTGTTATAAAAAATTTCCTCAAAGTGATACACAGATATTTCAGTGTATCACTTTGATAAAATATTTTGTATCATTTTAAGCCATTACGAATTAAAACCCGTTATTAACTTATTTTCAACAACTGTATTTAAATTCCTATTTTCTTGCGTTTTACATTCATTCTATTTACAATCTGTTCAACTGCCTTTTTAGGATCTGTTTCTATAAAGAATTTAGCCCCTACCCAATCCTCAATTTTATTGGTAAGAATGTCCACTACTTCCGGCCCACCTGTTACAGGAGGAACTATCCCAAGCCAAACATCAATACCTGAAGTTACTACATAGGTACCTATTGCCACAGCCTTTTCAGACATCCATTCCGGCGCTATACCTGCTACTGGAAGATCGCTCATGTCAACTCCCAGGTGGTTTGCCACTCTTCCAACCAGATCCAGTATACGGCTTATATCCACACAAGATCCCATATGAAGGACAGGTGGTATATCTACAAGTTTACATACAGTAGCTAGTCCAGGCCCAGCATATTTTACTGCTTCCTTCTGTAATAATCCATATTTTGCCGCTGCCTGAGCTGCACACCCAGTAACAACAACGATAACATCATTTGCTATTAATCCCTTTATAGTTTCAATATGGCTGTAGTCCTGAGTAGTCTTAGGGTTGTTGCATCCAACTACAGCTGCAGCCCCTCTCAATACTCCAGATACTATAACATCTGCCAAAGGTTTTACAGTTTGCATTGGTCCTATCTCGGTATTTACAACTTTATCTAATTTATTTAAAATTTCCTCTACACTATATCCTACAATTGCATTTGACTTTAATTGAGGAATCATTACTTTGCTCTGGTCTCTATTTTTGAAGTTCAATATTGCCTCTCTTAAAATCTTCTTGGCCGAATCCAACGGGTGTTCTTCATCCAGCTCAATATAAGTTGAATCTTTAATATGCGCCTTTGGTGAAGTAGTTATAAACTTAGTATGATAAGATTGTGACAACTTCGCCAGTGCTGGCATTATACACTGCACATCTACTATCAATGCATCCACTGCTCCCGTAACAACTGCCAGTTCCTGCTGCATAAAGTTTCCTGCCAGCTTTATTCCATGCCTCATACTAATTTCATTTCCAGTACAACACATTCCACACAGGTTTATTCCATCAGCACCCACCGATTTAGTTAGTTCTATCAGCTCCGGATCGGAGGCTGCTTGTACTATCATTTCTGAAAGAATTGGTTCATGTCCGTGTAAAACCACATTTACAGAGTTCTTCTCAAGTACTCCAAGATTTGCTTCAGTATCTACCGAGTGAGGAGTTCCATACATTATGTCGCTGAATTCCGTACCCATGTATGATCCAAGCCATCCATCCGTCAATGAACATCTCATGGACATTTTGATCATGCTCTCTGCATCCGCATTGCATCCCATGTGGGTTGAGTGCATAACTGCCGTTATCTCTCTATCAACTGCCCTTGGAAATATACCAAGTTTTTTCCAAATTTCTTTTCTTTTTTCCGGAACAGAAGGTGGTAAATTTACTTCTCCAAGCTGTCTCCCATAATCATTCAATCCTTCCTTTGCTACATCATGTGCTATATCATATTTATCTCTTTCTTTAGTTTCAACATTAAATCTCCCTGCAACTCTCTTTAATTTTTCCTCATCTTTAACTTTTATATTTCCATCTTCACTAGTATGATACAAAGTAAGAGCTATACTTCTGCCATGATCCGAATGTGCCGCCGTACCTGCTGCAACCATTCTTGCAAAATTTCTAGAAACTATTACATCTGCCGTAGCTCCACATATGCCCCTTGAAACTCCCTTTCCAGGTACGGGACTTACTCTACAGGGTCCCATAGCACAATTCCTGCAACAGACTCCAGCTGAACCAAATCCGCAGGGTGTCTTTAGTGCAGACTTTCTATCCCAGGCCGTTTCCACTTCATCCTTCTTCGCTTTTTCCAGCAGTTCCAATGTAGCCTTGTCAATTGAGATCGTCTTCTCTTCCATTTTAATAATTCCCTCCTTCTCAAAATAAAAGCTTTACAACAGCAATTATTTCTCAAGTCAACTTAATTACCTAAAACCCATATTATACTTATAAAATAATTGTATTTGACTACAATTATAGATATAACTTACTATTTTCACAAAACAACTTTTTTTATTTATCTACTAACTATAGTATACAGAAAAAATGTTAAGAAATAAACATGCAAATTTAAATAATTTTTATTTTATAACTTATTAACAAAAATTTCTTATCTAAATTTAATCTTAAAAAAGTATCAATAGTAAAGATTCTCTGATTTACAAATTTTCTAAGTGGCATTTTAGTGGCATTTTAAGAGATATGTTAGTCAATTTTTATAAATATCGGCTTGTATATACTTATTATATATTATTAAAATTATATACCTGTACTCTTATTTTGTCAACGATTTCAGATAATTTATAGGAAGTTCCCCTCTCATATATTTATTGAATATATTTTTAGTCTTAATTCCTTTTTTGTAAAATATATGTACATTAGTTTGGTATATATTTAACAAACATAGATATACTAAAAGGATCTTAAAACTCTTATTTTATTCTGAATAACTAAATTTATATCAATTTGTCATTATAGTACTATAAAATACCTACATTACCATTAAAATTCTACTTACTACAAAACTACAAAATGTAACCAAAGCCTATATAATTCCATATATTATAATTAACCAAATATTAAACTATACAACTTTTTCATTACAACAGAATAATACTCGAAAATGAGGAGGCAATCTTATGGCTATTTTTACAGTTTATCCTACTGATGATGTATATATATCAGAATTTTTTCCAAATACAAATTTTATCTCATCACCAGCTTTATATAGCGGAGAGTACACCCAATATAATGGATGTCCAGATGCATATGCAAGTTTACTAAAATTTAACATTGAAGATTCAATACCAAACGGATCTGTAATATCAAATGCCTATCTAAATATTTACGTAAATAGAAAAAATAAGCTTGATTGCAAGTATCCCTGCCAATCCATAACTGTCTACAATAACTTAAATAATTTTAGAGGAAATACGGTTACATGGAATACTGCACCCGATATTTCTATAACTCCATATAAAAAAACAATATCTGATACAGATGTGGGAACATTCATAAAAATAGATATAACAAATTTAGTAATTAATTGGCACAACAACACTCTTGCAAATAATGGTATAACTTTAGTTGGAATAGAAAATATCGTAGATAGCTTAATTGGATACGATAGTAGTAGAACTCCTAATTCACCTTATATATTAATAAAATATACCTGTAATTCACCATCTCCAGACTATAAACCTTGCCCTCCTGATCCTGAATGTAAGCCTGGATGTCCTGGTCCTCAAGGCCCTAAAGGTCCACAAGGTGATCCTGGTTGCCCTGGTCCACAGGGTCCTCAAGGTAAGCCCGGATGTCCTGGCCCTCAGGGCCCGCAAGGTCCGCAAGGTGATCCCGGTTGCCCTGGCCCTCAGGGCCCGCAAGGTCCGCAAGGTGATCCCGGGTGCCCTGGCCCTCAGGGCCCGCAAGGTCCGCAAGGTGATCCCGGGTGCCCTGGCCCTCAGGGCCCGCAAGGTCCGCAAGGTGATCCCGGGTGCCCTGGCCCTCAGGGCCCGCAAGGTCCGCAAGGTGATCCCGGGTGCCCTGGCCCTCAGGGCCCGCAAGGTCCGCAAGGTGATCCCGGTTGCCCTGGCCCTCAAGGTCCTCAAGGTAGACCTGGATGTCCCGGCCCACAGGGTCCGCAGGGTCCTAAAGGTGATAAAGGTGAT
>NZ_JBHMIY010000029.1:0-48464 GCF_042436595.1 Clostridium sp. MT-14 | reverse complement strand
TATAAGTTTCCCTATATTTATTCTGTTCAATTTTCAAGGATCATCCTAAATATCAACAACTATTTTATTTTACCATATTAGTTTAAGATTATCAATACCTCACAAATATAAACTTTCAATGCCTTTTTAATTAATACAGCTTTTATATTCTAACATCTTAATTGAATAGAGTCAATACATTTTTAAAATTTTTTATCAAAGCTTAATCACAATAACCAGTGGTATATTTAAGTCTATTAAATATACCACTGACAACAATTATAAAAAACTATTTATTTTCAATATCATCACTACAATTTATTTTGGCAATAGCAACTACTCTTTGTTCCTCTCCCGTTTTCATAAGTGTAACACCCATAGTGTTCCTACTCGTAGTAGATATTTCAGATACATTGAGTCTTATAGCCACATTACTGCTATTTATGAGCATAATCTCATCTTCATCTTTTACAATTCTAGCTCCAACTATTAATCCCGTTTTTTCCGTAACTTTATATGTTATCATGCCCTTTCCACCTCTCCTATGGATAGTATATTCATCTATAGGAGTTCTCTTACCAAATCCATTTTCGCTTACGACAAGAACATCTTGACTCTCATCGACAATATCCATAGAAACAGCTATATCACTATCTCTCAATGTTATTGCTTTTACACCTGTAGTATTTCTGCCTGTAGGCCTCACATCTTCCTCGCTAAATCTTATTGCATAACCATTTTTGGTGAAAATAATTATTTCGCTTTTCCCCGTAGTCATTCTAACCTGTATAAGTTCATCTTCATCTTTTAAATTTATAGCATTTAGACCATTTCTTCTTATGGAAGTATATTGATCTATTTTAGTTTTCTTAATTAAACCGTTCTTAGTTGCCATTATGAAATAATTATCCTTATCAATTTCTTTAAAAGCTATAACGGCTTGAATTTTTTCATTTATATCTAAAGGTAGTAAATTAATTAAATTTGTACCTTTAGCAGTTCTACCTGCCTCAGGGATCTCATATCCTTTAAGCTTATATACCTTGCCCTTATTTGTAAAGAATAAAATATGACTGTGAGTTGAAGTAATAAATATATGCTCTACAAAATCATCTTCTTTAGTAGCCATTGCCTGGATTCCCCTTCCACCTCTTCTTTGAGAAGAATAGGTATCTGCTGGGATTCTTTTTATATAACCTTCATGAGTTAAGGTTATAACCACTTCTTTTTCATCAATTAAATCTTCGATATTTATGTCACTATTACTTACTTGTATTTCAGTTTTTCTTTCATCACCATATTTATTTTTTATTTCAATAAGTTCGTCTTTAATTATACTCAATAAAATAGATTTATTTTCCAAAATTTCTTTTAAATGCCTAATTGTTTCCATCAACTCATTGTATTCATTCTCAATTTTTTCTCTTTCAAGACCTGTAAGTCTTTGAAGCCGCATATCCAATATAGCCTGGGCCTGTTTTTCAGAAAGATCAAATTCAGCCATCAAACCCTTTCTCGCAATTTCTGTAGTTTTAGAAGATCTTATTAAATTTATTACTGCATCAATATGATCTAACGCTATTTTCAATCCTTCAAGAATATGAGCTCTAGCTTGTGCTTTATCTAAGTTAAACTGAGTCCTCCTGGTTACAACCTCTTCTTGAAACTGCAAATAATAAACAAGCATTTGTTTTAAACTCAATACTTTTGGTTCATTATTTACAAGAGTCAGCATTATTATTCCAAAAGTATCCTGCATTCTTGTATGTTTATACAACTGATTGAGAGTAACATTGGGATTAGCATCTCTTTTTAATTCTATTACAACTCTCATTCCATCTCTATCTGATTCATCTCTAATATCTGATATTCCATCTATTTTTTTATTTTTCACAAGATCAGCTATATTTTCTATAAGTTTTGATTTATTTACCTGATATGGAATTTCAGTTATAAGTATTCTATTTCTCCCATTTACCTCTTCAATTTCAGTTCTAGCCCTTACTAATATTTTCCCCCTTCCAGTTTTATAGGCATCTTTTATGCCTGAGGTACCAATTATTATACCCGAAGTTGGAAAATCAGGCCCCTTTATAGATGTCATCAATTCATCAATCGTAACTTCTGGATTATCTATTATCATTATCACACCATTTATAACCTCAGTGAGATTATGCGGTGGTATATTTGTAGCCATGCCAACAGCTATCCCCGCTGATCCATTTACAAGTAAATTAGGAAATCTGGATGGTAATACAGAAGGTTCCTTTTCTTCACCGTCAAAATTGGGAACAAAATCTACCGTATTTTTATTTATATCCCTTAACATTTCAAGAGTTATTTTATTCATCTTTGCTTCAGTATATCTCATAGCTGCTGCACTATCCCCATCTACTGAACCAAAATTTCCATGTCCGTCAACTAGAGTATACCTTATTGAAAAATCCTGTGCCATTCTGACTAAAGCATCATAAACAGCTGAATCTCCATGAGGATGATATTTACCAAGCACATCCCCTACAATTCTAGCACATTTTCTATAACCCTTTTCTGGAGTCAACCCAAGTTCATGCATAGAATATAATATTCTTCTATGAACTGGCTTTAATCCATCTCTTACATCTGGAAGAGCACGGCTTACAATAACACTCATTGCATATTCTATATAACTTTTTTTCATTTCTTTACTTATGTCTACTGGTAAAATTTTACCTTCATCAAACATCAACTACACCTCTCTACTATATATCTAAGTTTACAACTTTCCCAGCATTTTCTTCTATAAAATTTCTACGAGGTTCTACCTTATCACCCATAAGTATAGTGAAAATTTCATCAGCAGCCATAGCATCATCTACATTTACTTGAATAAGTGTTCTAGTACTAGGATTCATTGTAGTATCCCAAAGCTGCTCTGAATCCATCTCTCCAAGACCTTTATACCTTTGTATATCCACGTTGCTATCTTTTCCACCTAATTCATTTAACACTATTTCAAGTTCCTTATCCGAATATGCATAGTATTCCTTTTTATTTTTATATACTCTATACAAAGGCGGTTGAGCTATATAGACATGACCATTTTCTACAAGAGCTTTCATATATCTGAAAAAAAATGTAAGTAATAACGTTCTTATATGTGCTCCATCAACATCTGCATCTGTCATTATTATTATTTTTTCATACCTTATTTTACCAATGTCAAATTCTTTTCCTATTCCAGCGCCAAAAGCAGTTATCATAGATCTTATCTCTTCATAACCCAGTATCTTATCAAGTCTCTGTTTCTCAACATTCATTATTTTACCTCTAAGTGGCAATATGGCTTGAAAATTTCTATCTCTACCCTGTTTTGCTGATCCTCCTGCAGAATCTCCCTCAACTAAATATATTTCACATTCAGAGGAATCTTTAGATGAACAATCGGCGAGTTTTCCCGGAAGAGATGTATTTTCAAGTATGGACTTACGTCTTGTAAGTTCCCTTGCTTTTCTCGCAGCTTCTCTAGCACGAGATGCCATTAAAGATTTGTCTAATATTATTTTTGCAACTTGAGGATTTTCCTGTAAAAAATTATTCAACCCTTCTCCCAGTATACTATCTACTATACCACGCATCTCACTATTTCCAAGTTTTGTTTTAGTCTGGCCTTCAAATTGGGGATCTACCAGCTTTACAGATATTACAGCTGTAAGACCTTCCCTTATATCCTCTCCTGATAAATTTTTATCATTTTCTTTCAATATTCCAAACTTTTTTGCATAATCATTTAACACTCTTGTCAAAGCTGACTTAAATCCAGCTAGATGAGTCCCACCTTCAACTGTATCTATGTTATTGGCAAAAGAAAAAATATTTTCAGTATACCCATCATTGTATTGAATAGCAATTTCTACAGAATAATCTTCCTTTTTTCCTTCTATATACACGGGTGCTTTGTGAATTGTCTGCTTATTTCTGTTTAGGTATGTTACAAACGATTTTATTCCGCCCTCATAGTGAAATAGTTCTTCTTTTTCATCTCTTTCATCTTTTAAATTTATCTTTATATTTCTATTTAAAAAAGCCAGTTCCCTTAATCTCTGTGATAATATATCATAATCATATTCTATATCTTCAAATATTTCAGAATCAGGCTTGAAATGAATTTTAGTACCATGCTTATCAGTATCACCTATTATATCTAATCCCGTTGCTACTTTTCCCCTTTTAAAAACCTGTCTCCATATATGTCCTTCTCTCTCTACTTCAACTTCACAGATCTCAGATAGTGCATTTACAACAGAGGCACCTACTCCATGAAGCCCACCAGAAACTTTATATCCTCCACCACCAAACTTTCCTCCTGCATGCAATATGGTCATTATTACCTCCACAGTAGGTTTCTTCATCTTGTGATGCATTCCCACAGGCATACCTCTTCCATTATCTATAACTGTGATTGAGTTATCTTTATGAATAATTACATCTATCTTATCACAATATCCTGCTAATGCTTCATCTATACTGTTATCTACTATTTCATATACTAAATGGTGAAGTCCTCTTGAACTTGTACTTCCAATATACATCCCTGGTCTTTTTCTCACAGCTTCTAAACCTTCTAGCACCTGTATCTGATTTTCATCATAAACTTGTTTTTTTTCCTGCTGCATATCTATCCTCCTATTCGTCTTAAAGTTCATAATCTAAAGCTTTTGATCTTTTAGTTAATGTAGATGAAGATATAGGTGACAAATAAATTTTACTCTTTTTATTTACTTCGGCAATAATAAAAGACTTAGGTTTATCTTTCGTAATCTTTTGAACAAATCCATCTTCTTCAGCCATTCTCAAAAATTGAATCGTGTCAGAATTATATGTTGAAGTATCAACATCAAATATTCCAATTACATCTTTTATTGGAACGACTATATTTTCACCTAAATGTAAAAACATAAATAATCTCCTTTCAAAACTAAATCATAGTTATCTTACCATTTTTTACAACAAATAAATCTGCTTTACTTTGAGAATTTTTTTTAATATCGTCTATTCCTGTACAAGTTATAAATGTTTGTATTTTATTTATAGAATTTAATATATAATTTTGCCTATTTGAGTCCAATTCAGATAAAACATCATCTAATAACAAAACAGGATACTCACCTATAATCTCCTTTATTATTTCAAGAGAAGCAAATTTCATAGTTAAAACTGATGTTTTCTGTTGCCCCTGAGAACCGAAATTTCTGACATTTATTCCATTTATATTTGTGATAAGATCATCTCTATGTGGCCCGCAAAGAGTAGTTCCTCGTTCCATATCCCTTTTTCTGTTTACATTCAACAATTCAAATAAGCTATTTTCTGGTTTATTTACATCTTCTAATTGTGTCACGTATCTAAATTCTATATTTTCAGTTCCTGAGGTTATATCATTATGAATAATTTTTCCTTTTTCGCTAAGCCTTTTTATATATTTATTTCGCATCTCTACTATAAATCCGCCATATTTAGATAACTGTTTGTCATAAATCTTAATTATGTCATAATTATGGTTGATCCATTTTTTTAGTAAAGCATTTCTTTCATTTAAAACTTTGTTGTATTGAACTAGATTATAATAATATTTTTTACTAAATTTACAAAGTTCAATATCTAAAAATTTTCTTCTATAAATCGGTGATTCTTTTACTATTTTCAAATCCTCAGGGGAAAACATTACTACATTAAAAACTCCCATAAGTTGAGATAATTTATTTACCTTTATGGAATTTATATTTATTCCTTTTTTACCTTCTTTAAATATCTTTATTTCTATACTTTTATCTAATTGTTTCTTTTCTATATAAGCTTTTATGTAAGCCTCTTTACCCTGCCAGTTAATTAACTCTTTATCTTTATTTGTCCTAGGAGATCTGCCTATACTGCAGTAATATATACTTTCAAGTAAATTTGTTTTTCCCTGAGCGTTCCCCCCAGTAAATACATTTATACCTTTGTCAAATTTGATATTAAGCTCTCTATAATTTCTGAAATTTATAAGTTTTAAGTATTTAATATACATTTTAAAAACACCTATTTATAATTATATCACATTATATAATACATAATTAATAATAAATTTTAACGTAATTATATAATTTTATAGGTTTTATTTTCAAATTCAACAGTAAAATCTTTATAAAGTTTCCTACTTCTTCTTGTTTCCATTTTTCCATTTACCTTTACCATACCTTTTTTTATAAAAATTTTAGCTTCAGCTCCCTGTGAAACAGCTCCACACCATTTTAAAAACGAATCCAGTTTTATTACATCTGTATTTATTTTAACTTCATACATTTTCTATTATCTCCAATTTATTTATTTTTAACTATTTAAAAGTCTAACTGGCAAAACTAAATAAGTACAATTATCTTCGATCTTATTTTTAATTATACATGGACTTACACTACTGGAAAATTCTAATATAATTTCCTCCTCATCCATTATTTTTAAAACATCGATTAAATACTTTGAATTAAATGCAATTTTTAAAGTATCGCCTTGCAAAATTATATTTAATTCTTCTCTTACCATTCCCAATTGAGAATTAGATGTTATAACCATTCTATTTTCTTCAAGCTCTAGTTTTATTAAATTGGTATTACTATCTTTAGCCATTAATGAAGCTCTTTCAATACAATTTAAAAGTTCATCTTTTTTAGCTGTGACTTTCATATTAAATTCTTCAGGGATTATGGAATTATATTTTATAAATTCACCTTCTAAAAGTCTAGATATAACTTTGGTATTAGATAAGTTAAATAATATATGGTTTGGTGTGAATGTTATATTTACATTTTTATCATTGTCTTCTAAAATTTTAGAAACTTCGTTTAAGGTTTTACCTGGAATTACAGCATTTATTATGTTATCAGTGTTTAGATTTTCCGATCTTAAAGCAAGTCTATATCCGTCTAAAGCTATTAAATTCAATTTTTTATTTTTAATTTCAAATAAAACCCCTGTGAGGATAGGTCTTGTTTCATCTTGTGCTGTAGCGAATATAACACTCTTTATCATGTTTTTTAGTATTTTCTGTGGTATTGAAAAAATCATATTTTCTTTTATATTAGGTATTTCTGGAAAATCTTCAGCATTCATATATATTAAAGTGAATTTTGATTTTTGACATAGTATTTCTACAGAATTATTTTCTATGGTTGAAATACTTATATTGTCATCAGGTAACTTTCTTATAATTTCTCCAAATAGTCTTGAATCAATTACAATCGTTCCTTCTTCTTCAACATCTGCATTTATTTTGGTTTCTATGCTTAAATCTATATCTGAGCCTATTAGTATAATTTTATTATCTGAAGCAGTTAATTTTAATCCATTCAATATAGGCATGCTAGATTTTCCGGTTATTGCCCTTTGAGCCGTAATTATGGCTTCTTGTAAATCTAATTTTTTGCATTTAATTTTCATTTTTATTATATCTCCTTTATTGATAACATATTTTATTTAGATATATATAGATAATAAATTTTTTAGTAGTAGTAGTAGTAGGTATTGTTAGTATGTTCATAAATGCTAGAGGTGTTAATACTACTGAAAAAAATAAAAAAAATAAGTGTGGATAAGTAAATGATTGAAGCTCGTATTATCCACATAATAAAAAAATAATATATATAAAAAATATTATCAACAGCATATCATAAAATAATTATAAACATATGTTGATAATTATTTTTGATTTAAACGTTTTGTTAAATCATTTATAGCATTTTGAAGACTCTCATCTTTCTTTAAATTATTTGATATTTTTTCATAGGCATGTATTACGGTAGTATGATCTCTACCTCCAAATTCTTCTCCTATTTTAGGCAGTGACATATCTGTAAGTTTTCTACATAAATACATTGCTATTTGTCTTGGAAAAGCTACATTTCTAGTTCTTCTAGCTGATTTGAAATCAGACACCTTTAAATTATAGTAATTTGCTACTACATCTTGTATTAAGTCTATTGTAACTTGTTTAGATTGTTTACTTGAAATTATATCTTTTAATGCTTCTACGGCTAAATCAATGCTTATCTCCTTGTTTGTAAGTGAGGAAAAAGCAGCTATGCGTATTAATGCTCCTTCTAATTCTCTAATATTTGATTTGATTTTTGTAGCTATATATACCATGACTTCATTTGGGATGTTTAAATTTTCCACATCTGCCTTCTTTTTTAATATGGCCATCCTAGTTTCAAAATCTGGTGGCTGTATATCGGCTATAAGCCCCCATTCGAATCTGGATCTAAGTCTATCTTCTAATGTAGGAATTTCTTTTGGCGGTCGATCGCTTGATAAGATTATCTGTTTATTTGCTTCATATAAAGCATTAAAAGTGTGAAAGAATTCTTCTTGGGTACTTTCTTTACCAGCTATAAATTGGATATCGTCTATTAATAGTACGTCTATATTTCTATATTTATTTCTAAATTCTACATTTTTATCATCTTTTATTGAATTTATGAGTTCATTTGTAAATTTTTCAGATGAAACATAAGTTACTTTAGATTTTTTATTGTTTTCTAATATATAATGGCCTATAGCATGCATTAAATGGGTTTTACCAAGACCTACTCCTCCATATATAAACAGTGGATTATATGCTTTGGCCGGTGATTCGGCTACAGCAAGAGATGCTGCATGAGCAAATCTATTACTATTTCCTATAACAAAAGAATCAAAAGTGTATTTGGGATTTAACATGGTTGTTTCGTCATTTGTGGTTATTGATCTTTTAGTATATTCTTGAGGCTTATTATCTAGTGTTAATGCTTCCTCTGATTTAGATAAAACTAAAAATTTAATATTATATTTTTTTGAGGTAATTAATTTTAATGCATTAGATATTAGGTTTGTATATTTACTGGATAATATTCCTTTAGTTAAGTCATTTGGTACGCTTAGTACGAAAGTATTATTTTCGATGGATACAGGAGTAATACTTTTAATCCATGTGTTAAAACTTACTTCAGTAATTTCACCTTTTATTATGTTTAAAGATTGTTCCCATATTTCGTTTGGATGGGCATTCATTTTGTATCCTCCAGTCTTAAAAAATAAATCTGAGTTTAAATATTCCATTATTATATTTTGTTGACATGTGTGTATAAAAATATTCACATGTGTATAATTAAGTTTATAAAATTAAGGTAAAAAAATTATAATTTTAAGTAGTAAAATAAATATTAACATTATTTACAATGAATAATGTTAGTAAAATAGGAAAATATATAGAAATAAAAAAAATTCAAAACAAGTTATGCACATACTTATCCACAATTGTGGATAAGTAGTATAAATTTTTAAGTTATTAACAATCCTCTATTTATAATATCAAAACAAAACAACCTATTCAAGAAATTATCCACAAAATATATATAAAAATATTAAACGTGAAATTTATACTTTTGAATTTATATTGACATTATAAGTTAGTGAATATATAATTTAATAGTAAAACTTTAAACTGGAGTTGTTTATTTAATAATGAAAATATTAAATTTCATATATGAGAATTGAGTATAGAAAATTAATATTAATAGTGAAAGGAGATTTATGGTATTATGTGGATGACTTATCAGCCAAAAAAGAAACAGAGAAAAAAAGAACATGGCTTTAGGAAGAGAATGAGAACTCTATCGGGAAGAAACATTATTAAGAGAAGAAGACAAAAAGGTAGAAAGAGATTAACAGCATAGGCCGCTTTTGTGGCCTTTTTCTGCAAGTAGAAAAAAGGAGCAAAAATGAAAATTTACAGAATAAAAAAAAATGCAGAATTTCGTGCTGTATACAAAAGAGGAAGATCTTTTTCTAATAGCTTATTGGTATTATATATTTATAAAAATAGGAAAAATATAAATAGGTTAGGTATATCTATAAATAAAAGAGTAGGGAAAAGTGTTGAGAGAAATAGAATAAAACGTTTGATTAAAGAGATTTGTAGGCTAAATAGTGATAACATAAAAATAGGTTATGATTTAGTATTTATAGCTAGAAACTTATCAAATGGTAAAAATTATGTGGAAATAGAGAATTCCATAAAAAATTTAATCAAAAAAGCTGGTTTGTATAATAGATGAAAAAATTTTTAATTTTTTTAATTAAATTATATAGAAAATATATATCACCTCTAAAAAGACCATGTTGCAGATTTTATCCTACTTGTTCACAATATGCATTGGAAGCATTACAAAAATATGGTATTATAAAAGGTGGATTTATGTCTATAAAAAGAATATTGAGATGTAATCCATTTTGCAAAGGTGGATATGATCCGGTTAAATAAATTTCAGGAGGTTTAATATTTTGCAGTATTTAAATGATGCTTTTGTTCGATTTTTTAATTTCTTACATAATAGTGTAATTTCGTTTATACCTAATCCAAATGTTTCTTATGGTATAGCAATAATTTTAATGACTATAATAATTAGGATTATAATACTTCCATTGGGAATAAAACAATTGAGGTCTTCGTTTGCTATGAATGAAATTCAACCGGAAGTTAAAAAACTGCAGGAAAAGTATAAAAAAGATCCACAAAGAGCACAGCAGGAAATGATGAAGTTGTACAAAGAAAAAGGAGCGAGCCCTTTTAGTGGATGTTTACCGCTTCTTATTCAGTGGCCTATTTTAATAGCTCTCTACTATGTTTTTAATAATTTATCTGGCATAAATGGTGTTAGTTTTTTATGGATGAAGGATTTAGCTAAAACAGATATGCTTCTTGCTATTATATCGGGAGCAACTACTTATTTATCAGGAGTTTTGGTGATGCCTTCTACCGGGGAACAAGCTAAACAGAGTAAAATGATGAATATTGGAATGTCTGTATTTATGGTGTACATGAGTATGAGATTTAAATCGGCATTAGTATTGTATTGGGTTGTTAGTAATTTAATTCAAATAGCACAAACTGTAGTTATTAAAAAAATTGAGATGGGTAAAAAAACTAAAACTAGTAAGGCCTAGGGGGTGGCTATGTGGCATGAAGGTTATAGAGACTACAGGAAAAACCGTTGAAGAGGCACTTAAAAATGCATTGCAGGAATTGAAAGTTGAAAAGGATAAAGTGGAAGTTGAGGTATTAGATGAAGGAAATAAAGGGTTTTTAAATTTTATAGGGGTACGACCAGCTAAAATAAAGGTTAAAGTAAAAAGGGATTACATATATGAGGCAAAAGTATTTTTGAAAAGTATCTTAGATAAAATGAAAGTAAAGGCAGAAATAAAAATAAAGGAAGAGAATAATGTAATAAAAATATATTTAACCGGTTCAGATATGGGAATACTCATAGGTTATAGAGGAGAGACTTTGGATGCAATTCAGTATCTTTTAAGCCTTGTGATAAATAAAAATCATGAAATGGAATATAAAAGAGTAATTTTAGATACTGAAAATTACAGGGCAAAAAGAGAGGAGACTTTGAGGAGGCTTGCTAGAAGAGTGGCCGAAAAAGTTAGAAGGACAGGTAGAATAGTTAAGTTGGAACCGATGAACCCTTATGAAAGAAGAGTAATTCATTCTGCTCTCCAAAATGATTTTTATGTAAATACCTATAGTGAGGGTCAAGAGCCTTTTAGAAGAGTTGTAGTGGATTTGAAGAAAGCCTAGAGGCTTTCTTTTTTACATATTAAGAGAATTGTGAATGAAGAGACTATATATTAGTATTTTATCAAGTGATTAGAATTAAGAGGAAGTGAAATAATGGAAAGAGTTAATACAATAGCTGCAATAGCTACAGCTTTAGGTGAAAGTGGAATATCAATTGTAAGAGTTTCGGGAAAAAATTCTCTTGAAATAGTAAATAAAATATTTAGGGGAAAAAATAATAGAACATTGTTAGATATAAGATCGTACTCAATGAGATATGGCTTTATAGTGGAAGAGAAAACTGGAGAATTATTGGATGAAGTTTTGGTAAGTTTTATGAAAGCCCCTAAAAGTTACACAGCTGAAAATACAGTTGAAATAAATTGTCATGGTGGAATTCTAGCTGCTAAGAAAGTACTTGAAGAAGTTATAAAATCTGGAGCTAGAATGGCAGAACCAGGGGAGTTTACTAAAAGAGCATTTTTAAATGGAAGGATTGATTTAAGTCAGGCTGAGGCAGTAATTGATATAATCAATTCAAAAACTGAAATTTCTATGAAAACTGCAGTTCAACAGTCTAAGGGGAAAATTTCCAAAGAAGTTAATTTGTTAAGAGAAGATCTTTTGGAAATAATTGCATCAATTGAGGCTACTGTTGACTACCCAGAAGCTGATTTAGAGGAAATAACATCTGATGAAGTTTCTTTAAAGTTAAAGAAAATATTAAACAGAATGGATTATATGTTGAGTAATGCGGAAGAAGGCAAAATAATTAGGGAAGGATTGAGCATAGTAATTGTTGGAAAGCCGAATGTAGGCAAATCTTCTCTTTTAAATTCGCTGATAATGGAAAATAGGGCTATAGTTACTGATGTACCAGGTACTACAAGAGATGTTATAGAAGAATATATGAATATAGATGGAATACCTGTGAAGATAATTGATACAGCTGGAATCAGAAAAACCGATAATTTAGTAGAAAAGATTGGAGTTAAAAAATCCAAGGAGAGAATTGATAGTTCGGATTTAATTATATTGATGTTGGATTCAAGCAAAGAATTGGATGATGAAGACGAAGAAATAATAAATTATATAAATGATAAAAAATATATAATTTTATTAAATAAAATAGATATAGGTGATAAAATAGATTTAGATAATATTTGTGGACTGAATTCGAAATTTGTAATAAAGTCTTCAATTAAATTAGGTAAGGGATTGGATAAAGTTAAAATCTGTATTAAAGAGCTGTTTTTTAAGGGCGAAATCAAGCCTGCAGATTTATTTATAACTAATGTTAGACATAAGGAAAGCTTAATTAGAGCCAGGGAAAACTGCGTTGAAGCGTTAGATGCATTAAAAAATACTTCTGCTATAGATTTAGCTTCTATAGATATGAGAAATGCCTGGATTAATTTGGGAAAGATAACTGGTGATACTTTAGAAGAAAATATAATTGATAAGATATTTTCACAATTTTGTTTAGGAAAGTAGGTAGTTGATATTGGAATACTTTTCGGGTAAATATGATGTAATAGTTGTAGGAGGAGGTCATGCCGGATGTGAGGCAGGGCTTGCTGCAGCTAGAATGGGATGTAAAACTTTGATGTGTACTATGAATTTGGATAGCATAGGATTTATGCCTTGTAACCCTAATGTCGGAGGAACGGCCAAAGGTCATTTGGTTAGGGAGATAGATGCGTTGGGAGGTGAAATGGGCGTAAATATCGATCATACTTTTATTCAATCAAGAATGTTGAATACTTCAAAAGGACCTGCAGTACATTCATTGCGGGCTCAGGCTGATAAGAGAAATTACTCAGGGAGAATGAAAAGAGTAATTGAGAAACAGCACAACTTGTATTTGAGGCAGCTGGAAGTAGTAAAAATAAAAACAGATAAAAATAAAAGAGTTTGTGGAGTACTTACTAAAAATGGGGCATATTTTCAAGCGAAGGCTGTAATTTTGGCTACAGGAACTTATTTAAAAGGTAAAGTAATTATAGGAGACGTTAGTTATAGTTCTGGTCCCAATGGTTTTATGCCATCTAATGATCTTTCACAGAGTTTACTTGATTTAGGGATAGAACTTAGGAGGTTTAAAACGGGTACACCTGCTAGGATAAATAAGAGAAGTGTAGATTTCTCAAAGATGATAGAGCAACCGGGTGATAAAAGGATAATTCCATTTTCATTTATGAGTGAAAAATTAGATAGAGATCAAGTTTCCTGCTATTTAACTTATACTACAAAAAATACATCGAAAATTATAAGAAATAATATAGATAGATCACCACTTTATAATGGATCAATAAAATCTGTAGGTCCAAGATATTGTCCATCGATTGAAGATAAGATAGTTAGATTTCCAGATAAGGAACAACATCAAATATTTATAGAACCTGAGGGAGAAAATACAGATGAAATGTATGTGGATGGTGCTTCTACATCTATGCCTGAAGACGTACAAATTGCCATGTATAAAACTATAATTGGGCTTGAAAATGTAGAATTTTTAAGAACAGGTTATGCTATTGAATATGACTGTATAAATCCACTTCAGTTAAAGCTTTCTTTAGAATTCAAAAAAGTTGAAGGTCTATTTGGAGCAGGTCAGTTAAATGGGAGCTCTGGATATGAGGAGGCAGCTTCCCAAGGAATAATTGCGGGTATTAATGCTGCTCTTAAATCTAAAGGAAAGGAACCTTTTATTTTAAAGAGATCTGATGCTTATATAGGTGTTTTGATAGATGATTTAGTTACAAAAGGAACTGAAGAACCTTATAGAATGATGACATCTCGATCTGAATACAGGTTATTGCTTAGGCAGGACAATGCAGATTTAAGGCTTACGGAAATAGGGTATAAAATAGGGCTGGTCGATGAAAAAAGATATAAAAGATATTTGAAAAGAAAGTATAATATAGAAAAAGAACTGAGTAGAATTAAAAGTGTCCAAATAACACCGAAAAAAGAAGTGATTGATTTTTTAAATTCATTGAATTCTTCTGAATTAAAAAAAAGTGTTAGCTTATATGAACTGATTAAAAGGCCAGAGCTTAATTATTTTAATGTAGAGGGGTTGGATATGAACAGACCTGAATTAAGTGAGGACGTTCAGGAAGAGGTTAATATAATTTCAAAATACGAGGGATATATAAACAAACAACTTGAGCAGGTAGATCAATTTAAAAAATTTGAAAACAAACTTATACCTGGTGATATAGATTATGCTGAGATTAAAGGACTGAGGATAGAAGCTATACAAAAATTGGATAAAGTGAAACCTATGAATATTGGCCAGGCCTCTAGAATTTCAGGGGTTTCACCGGCGGATATTTCTGTATTGCTGATTTATATGGAAAAAAGAATCAGAGAAAGAGCTTTATCTAAGGGCTAATTGCTTTTTTCTAGATTCTTCTAAAGCTCAGATACAAAAAAGCATTTCTTATCTGAACTTTAGAATTATTTGATAGTCATTTAAAATAACAATGATGTGGAGAAATTTTATGAATCATTTTCAAATTATGAAAGAAGTATGTAATGATATTGAATTGAGTTTCAATGAAGAAAAGTATAACAAGTTTATGAAATATAAAGATATATTAAAATTATGGAATAATAAAATGAATCTTACTGCAATAGTAGAAGACGAGGATATTGTTAAAAAGCATTTTATAGATTGTATAGAAATATTTAAATTTTCACCTATAAAAGCTGCTTTAAATATTATAGATGTTGGAACAGGAGCTGGATTTCCAGGAATTCCTATTAAGATACTTGATGAAAGAAAAAGAATCACACTGTTAGATTCTTTAAATAAGAGGATAAATTTTTTAAATCAAGTTGTGTTAAAACTTAAATTGGATGAGATAAACTGTATACATGGAAGAGCAGAAGATTTTTCTAAAAAACTGGAATATAGAGAAAAGTTTGATATGGCTGTGTCAAGAGCAGTGGCAAATTTGGCAGTTTTAAGTGAATTTTGTATTCCATATGTAAAAATAGATGGATATTTTATAGCTATGAAAGGTCCTGCAGTGGAGAATGAAATAAAAGATGGTAGAAATGCAATTAATATTTTAGGTGGGAAAGTAGAGGATATAATCAAGGTAGAAAATTATGGGTTTAATCATAATTTAGTCGTAATAAAAAAGATTAGGGAAACTCCTAAAATTTACCCAAGAAAATCGGGAGTAATTATTAAAAAACCACTGAAATAAATGTAGCAATTTGTCATACGAAATTTATACGAACTAGCAGGATTTTATAAAAGAATAAAGAAATGTTAATAATAGGAAACATAAGAGGGATGATTAAATATGCAAAAGAATATTAATTATATACCTGTAGATTTAATTTTGCCTAATGTATATCAGCCACGAAAATATTTTGACGAAGAGAGTTTGGAAGGATTGGCTCAATCCATAAATGCATACGGGGTAATTCAGCCTTTGTCAGTGAGAAAATTAGGTGAAAATAAGTATGAATTGGTTGCTGGAGAGAGAAGACTTAAAGCGGCAAAAAAGGCAGGATTAACTGAAGTACCTGTAATAATAGTTGATATAAGTGATAAACAATCTGCGGCTATAGCACTTTTAGAAAATTTGCAAAGAGAAGATCTTAATTTTTTGGAGGAAGCAGAGGCATATTACAATTTAATAAAAGATCATTCTTATACTCAAGAAAAATTAGCTGAGGTTATAGGAAAAAAGCAATCTACTATTGCAAATAAGATCAGGTTATTGAAATTAGATAATGAAATTAGGAATATATTATTGGATAATGGTTTAACTGAGAGACATGCAAGAGCACTGCTTAAGCTTCCTACTGTGGAGCTTCAGAAAAAGGTATTGAAAGATGTAGTTAAAAAAAATTTAAATGTGAAGAAGACAGAAGAACTCATCAGTAGGGAATTGGATAAAATCATAAACAGAAAAACAAAAAAAAGTAAGGCAAAAAAAATAAAGGGGATATTTTCTCCTAAGGTTTATATAAATACAGTTAAACAGATATTTGATAAATATGGGTTAAATGCGAATTATAAATCCCAGGATTTTGACGATAGAATACAAATAATAATTACAATACCTAAAAAATAAGATGTTTCATGTGAAACATCTTATTTTTTATAAACTAAATAATTATATCGTAAAATCATACACTTTAAAAAAGTATATGATTATTTTATTTTAAAATTAAATTTATATGAAAACTCTTTTATTATTTTAAATAAAAATATATAATTAAAAATAAAGTAAAGAATGAATTGAGGGGGTGAACAGTATAAAAATTATATCAATATTTAATCAAAAAGGTGGAGTTGGAAAAACTACTACGTGTATTAATTTGAGTGCATATTTAGCTATACAGGGATATAAGGTATTGGATATAGATATCGATCCACAGGGAAATACTACTAGTGGGTTAGGTATTGATAAAAGAGGTATAGAAAATTCTATATATGATGTGTTAAACTCAGAAATCAGTATAGATGATAGTGTAAGAAAATGTGAGCTCATAGATAATTTTTTTATAATTCCTTCTACAATGGAGTTAGCTGGTGCTGAAGTAGAGCTTATAGATAAAAAGAATAGAGAAAATATATTGAATAACAAATTAAAAAGCTTAACACAAGAATATGATTTCGTATTCATAGATTGTCCACCGTCTTTGGGACTATTAACTATAAATGCACTTACAGCATCTCATAGTGTTATTATACCTATTCAATGTGAATTTTATGCATTAGAAGGAGTTGGACAACTAATAAGCACGATACAATTAGTTAAAAAGTCACTAAATAAGAATTTAGAAGTTGAAGGTGTAATTATGAGTATGTGTGATATGAGAACTAATTTATCTACTCAAGTTATTTCGGAAGTGAAAAAGTTTTTTAAAGATAAAGTATATAAAACTACTGTACCTAGAAATATAAGGCTGGCAGAAGCTCCGAGTTTTGGGCTTCCTGTAGTGCTTTATGACGATAAATGTAAGGGGGCGGAAGCCTATGAATTATTGACTAAAGAGTTTTTACATAGGCAAAAGGAGTGAATAGGATTTGAGTAAAAAATATGGATTAGGTAAGGGACTTAGAGCATTGATACCTGATAACACTTTAGAGGATGAAGGAGAAGGAGCCCAAAATGATATAAATTATATTAATATTGATTTTATAAAAGCTAATAAGACTCAACCTAGAAAAAGTTTTGATAAGGATAAAATAGAACAACTTTCTCAATCAATAAAAGAACATGGTATAATACAACCTCTTATACTTAATAAAATTGAAGATAATACGTATAACATAGTAGCAGGTGAAAGAAGATGGAGAGCAGCTAAACTTATTGGTATTAAAGAAATACCTGCAATTATAATGAATTTATCTGATAGAGAGATTTTGGAAGTTTCCCTTATAGAAAATATACAGAGACAGGATTTAAATCCCATAGAAGAGGCTTTAGCCTATAAGAGGTTAATTAATGATTTTAATATAACTCAAGAAGAATTAAGCCGTAGAATAGGAAAGTCCAGAACGGCAATTTCTAATTGTATGAGACTCCTAAATCTAGATGAAAGAGTTCAAAAATATCTTATAGATGGGATCATTAGTGAAGGGCATGGAAGGGCACTTTTGGGCGTAGAAAATGGAGAATTGCAGTATAAGTTAGCTTTGAATATAATAAATAAAAATTTAACGGTAAGAGATGTAGAAAAAATTATTAAAAATTTGAATTCTACAAAAAAAGATGAAGAAAAATCTGTTAAAAAGGAAAATATTTATTATTTAGATATAAAGGAGAGATTAGAAAATTTATTTGGAACTAAGGTTTTATTGATAAATAAAAAGGATAAGGGGAAAATACAGATAGAATACTATTCTCAGGAAGATTTACAGAGAATATTAGATATATTAAAAATTTAATAAATTTTGATGTTTCACGTGAAACATTTTTATATCATGAAGGGAGAAAAATATGCAAAATATCAGTAACTTAATAAATAATTTGCAATTGTATATTGTAATTGGACTAGTTGTATTAGTGATAATATTGTTAATCATGAATGTTATAATTTTTAAATCACTAAATAGATTGGAAAAAAGGTATAGAAAACTTATGCGTGGCTCAAATGGCAAAAATTTGGAGGAACTTATTGTAAAATATTTAGATAATATAGATAATGTAAAAAAAGAATCTGATGATATTAAAAAATTGTATAGTAATCTAAATTCAAAAGTAAAAAATTGTATTCAGAAATTATCAATCATACGATATAGGGCTTTTGAAGATGTAGGTAGTGATCTTAGTTTCTCAATTGCATTATTGGATGAAAATAATGATGGTGTGATAATTACTGGAATATATGGAAGAGATGAAAGTACAACTTATGCAAAGCCTATAGACAGTGGTATGTCTAGATATGAACTGTCCCAGGAGGAAAAACAGGTCCTAGAGGAATGTATAAATAAAAGAATATAGATTATTTACATAAAAAAACTCCTTAAGGGAAAATTACTTTTTAAGGAGGTTTTTTATATGAAAATATATATTCCAAAGGATTTAAATTACATAGGAGATGAATTGCGAAAAAAAGGATATATAATAGTAAATGACAATGAAGATACAAAATATGATGCTGTAATTTGCAAATTGAAAGATAATGGACTTGCAGATTTGCACATAAAAAATAAGAATACCTTGATAATTGATTTAGGGAGAAAAAATGCAGAAGAAATAGAATATATACTTAGGGATAGAGTTTTTTGAAATATTAAGTTTCTGCATTTATAAAAACATTGTTTGAGTTTTCTACGCCTACAGTTTTTAACATAGAATGATATATTCCTCTAGAAATTGTATCAGCAAGCTGCATTACAGTAAACAATCTGGTATTTTGCAATACCATAAATTCCATAGTACCACATATGTTTACAATTCCTGTGATGCTTAGATCACCAACTTGAGGCAGAGATTTATTCATTGCAGATCCTGGGTGAAGTGGTTTTGTCTCGATTATTATCTTACCTACATTTTGAATTGCACCTAAGCAGGCATCAATAGCTATAATAAATGGATTATTGTATTTAGAATTTATTTCATTTATCACATCTGTTATATTTTTTGCATGTACTGGATATTGTAAATTACCATATAACTCAACTTTATTTTTCATTAAAAGTTTTAGTTTATATCCAACTATAGGACCTAAGCTATCTCCAGTAGATCTATCTGTACCTATGCATAGTATTATTATAGTTCTTCCGGACTTTATGATAGGATATATTTCGTTGCTTATAACATCTCTTAAGATAAATATTGAATTTGAAGATGATGGATCTATTATCATTTTTTTAATCATAAGAAAACCTCCTATAATGTAGTTTTTACCATAAGGAGGTTATTTATACATATAATAATATTTCATAAATCTAAGGTGCTATAACATATCTAATTTTCTAAATATATTAAAGAAAATAACTAAAAATATACAAAATATTACTCCTGAGATACCGTTGACCTTTAATCCAATGAATAAGGATGCTAACACTGCCACAGGATGTATACCTAAAGAGGAAGATACTATTTTAGGTTCAATAATCTGTCTAATAATCGAGACTATAAGGTAAGATACTATCAATCCAAGGCAAATAACATAATTATTTGTAGTAATCAGATAAATGAGTGCTAAAGGTATATATATAATTCCTATTCCTATAATAGGTAATATATCTGCTATAGCACATATAATGCTTAATATCAGTGCATATTTGATTTTAAATATTGAGAATACTATTAAAGTTTCTATAAAAGTAAGTGAAATGATAATCATATATGATAATAAATAATTTCCAATCATTTTTTTACTTTCATTATATATTTTGTATAGCTTAGCTGTTTTGTTATCTGGAAGTAAATTAGGTATACTTACATTGGAGGAAGTCATATCTTTTGTAAAAAAATATGTTGTCAGCAATGTAAAGAGTATCACCATTAATACATAAGGTATTGTGGCTACTAAATTTACTAGATAACTTACAAGTTTCCCGGAAAAGCTTACTGCTATATTAGATGCCTTATTAATAAAATTTGTAAAATTTCCCTCGAAGGTATTTATTATATATGGATCTAAATTGTTGTAATATTTTTGCAATTTATATATAGAGTTATATATATTATTGTAGTTATTAGAAATATATGATTGAACATTTTTTCCAAATTGGATGGCTTCTTGGGTCATGACTACTATTCCAAAGGAGAGTATAATCAATATTATTGTAAAAAATACTGTAGTTGTAATTAAAGAGGCAATTCCGTTGCTGAGCTTCAGTTTCTTGGTAATAAATATAGTTGGCCTTCTGAGTATTAGTGCACATACTAAAGCTAATACAAAAGGCAGTGTATAATCAATAGTGCTAAAAAATATTAAAAATATTAATGTATAAAGTATAAAAAATAAAGCAATTTTATCGATTTTGTTTATCAGTTCTTTCACAGAGTGATGACAACTCCTTTTTGTTTTTTCATAAATGTTAATAGCAATATAAAAGTGTGTATGCAGGATTGAAAAGCTTTTGTAAAATAATTATAAATGATATATATTTTATAAACTTGCAGTAATATTTCTGTTATAATAATATATAAAATAGTAAATTAAGTATATACATAATTATAAACTAATAAATTGATATTGTATATAATTATTGTAAAATTTTACAGGAGGTTACAGTTTTATTTAGGCTGTTATTATAATTATGAAAGATTATTATATAATAACTTTTAAGAATACTCATGGCGCTATAAATGGAGAAAAGCTTTTAAAAGAAAAAGATATTAAAGTTGCTGTTATGCCGACACCAGCTGTTATTACCAGGAGTTGTGGAATAAGTATAAAAATCGATGATGAGGATATAGAAATGGTAAAAAAATTGATTGAGCAGGAACAACTGGTTGTTAAAAATATTTATAAAAGAAGTGATAATGGATATATACAAGTGTAACTTTGGAGGTAAAATATGTTATTCAATAAGATGTTTTCCTTTTTAAAATTTGTTGTAGAAGATGATGCTGTTAAAATAGGAAAAATATCTATATATAAAGAAAGCATTTTTAATTTTATAGAAGTAATTTTTAAGATAACATTAATATTGCTCTTTATGTATTTAATTATTAAAATAGGAAATAAGATTATAACAAAATATGTTTCAAGACAAAAAAATTTTAAAATATCATTGAATGATAAAAAGGCCAAAACGGTTGGAGCCATTTTAAAAAGTATATTGAAATACTCGGTATATTTTTTTGGTATATTTACTATAATTTCAATAATATCACCGAAGATAAGTGTTACTGGATTAACTTTTGCAGGAATAGGCGGAGTTGCAATTGGTTTTGGAGCGCAAAATATCATAAAAGATATTATCAATGGTTTTTTTATACTATTTGAAGATCAGTTTTCAGTTGGGGACTATATTAGTATAGATGACAAAAGTGGTGTTGTGGAAAGTATAGAACTCAGGGTTACTAAAATAAGAGATTTTAATGGCGATTTACATATAATACCAAATGGGCTTATTACAAGAGTTACTAATCATTCCAAGGGAAATGTGAGAATTGTAGTGGATATTGATGTTTCTTACGAAGAGGATATAAATAGAGTTATAAGTCTGCTGTCCAATTTATGTAGTAAATTTAAGGAAGAAAACGGTGCTATTACAGAAGGACCAATTGTTCAGGGAATAATGAAAATAGCAGATGACAAAGTGACAATTAGAGTATCTGGTAAAACTAAACCAATGACTCAGTGGAATATGGAAACTAAACTTAGAAGAGAAATTGGAGAGATGTTTAAACTAGAAAATATAAAAACTCCTTGTTTATCGATAAAATTGTTAAAGGAGGGATAATGAATGAAAAAAGTTTTTTATATGGGTGATATAGTAGAGATGAAAAAGGGCCATCCTTGTGGAAGCAATGAATGGGAAATAATAAGACTTGGGGCTGATATAAAAATTAAATGCTGTGGATGTGGAAGAATAGTAATGCTTCCAAGAAACAAATTTTCTAAAAATGTGAAGAGAATTATTAAGCAGAATCCTGACAATATAAAAACTACGTAAATGAGTTAAATTGATTGATTTTATGTGAAATCAGTGGTAAAATAATAAGCTGTAGTCCCTGCTGTAAAGTTTACAGCCATTAGTCCAAAGGGAGGAGGTGGAATCAATGAAAAAATATGAAACTATATTTATATTGCATCCATCATTAGATGAAGAGGCTTTTAAATCTAATGTAGAAAAATTTAAGGATGTGATAGAAAATGGTGGAGGAGTAATAGAAAACGTTGATATTTGGGGTAAGAGAAAACTTGCTTATGAAATAAATAAAATTAACGAAGGATATTATACCTTAATAAATTTTAGTTGCGATTCTAAATTACCCAAAGAATTAGATAGAATATTTAGAATTACAGACACAGTTATAAGGCACATAATAGTAAAGGATGAAAAATAGGTGGTGTTTTAATTGAATAAAGTTGTTTTAATTGGAAGATTGACTAAAGATCCAGAACTGAGATTTACACCGGGAATGGGTAAGGCAGTTACAACCTTTACTATAGCCGTTGATAGAAGATTTTCTAAGGATGGACAGAGAGAAGCGGATTTTATTCCCATTGTTGTATGGGGAAAGCAAGCTGAATCTACAGCAAACTATATGAGCAAGGGAAAGCTTATAGGTGTTAGCGGTAGAATCCAAACTAGAAGTTATGAAGCTAAAGACGGCAGTAGGAGATATGTTACTGAAGTTATTGCAGAAGAAGTTCAATTCCTTGAATGGGGAGAAAAAACTGCAAGAAATTCATATAATGAAAATTCATCAGAAAATTTAGATAAAACTAAAGGTTTTAATGAAGAGATTTATGGAGAGGATATTACACCAGTTGATGATGGAGATATCCCATTTTAAAGGTAAGGAGGAATGAATTTTATGGCCAATAGAGAGGGCGGAAGAAGAAATTCTGGTAAGATGAGAAGATCTAAGAGAAAAGTTTGTGCTTTTTGTATGGATAAAGCTGAATCTATAGATTACAAAGACATAAATAAATTGAGAAAATATGTTACAGAAAGAGGGAAGATTCTTCCAAGAAGAATTTCTGGAAACTGTGCAAAACATCAAAGAGAACTTACTGAAGCTATAAAGAGAGCTAGAAATATAGCATTATTGCCATTTACAACAGAATAATTTTTAAGGGTGAGGAATTTTATTCTTCACTTTTTTTTATATTAAAAATAATAATCTTTTAAATTACTATTTTAGCTTAATATTATATTCTAACTTATGTATAATATTATTATACATAAGTTAGAATTATAGGAATAGGATATGTTTTGTAAAATTATATAAGAGGACTAAAGTCAAGTTAAATGATGGGGGGGTAAAAGGACGTATGAATAAAGAGAATTTTAATATAATGTATGATGTTAAGATTATAGAAGATTTAAAAGCAGATCTTTTGTGTATAATAGGAGATTTTTTCAAATTGCTTACAAAGGGAAGCAATGTGGCAAGGGAATCCATACTGGATTGTATTTCCGGGGCAATAATAATTTTATATTTGCTTGCGGAAAGATTGGGATATTCCCATGTGGAAGTAGATGAAACCATGAAAAAAAAATTGAAAGTTGGTATAATTGAGGAAGATAAAATAGAACAACATGGAAAAAATTTAAGTAAATTATATAATCATCTGAAAGAAAAGAGTTAGCGGAGGTAAAAATGCAAAAAAGGATGTATAATACAAAGGCACTTATTGAAGGCAGCTTAACTACAGCACTTATAGTAGTAATAATGCTAATAAATATATATGTACCCATATTTTTTATATTTGTTAATTTTATATTGCCAATACCTATAACTGTACTGTATATTAGACAAGATTATAAGATAGCTTTGATTTCTGTCATAGCTAGTGATATATTGATATCAATGTTTTATAATCCCATAGCTGCATTATCTTTAATAGTATTAATAGGATTAACAGGAATGACTTTAGGATATTGCATAAAAAATAAGAAGAAATTTGGAACTACTATAATATTTTTATCTATATCTATGGCAGTGGGAATAATTTTTTATTTTGCTGTACATATAATGCTTATAAGTAAAGAAGGAATATATGGATTTGTCAATGGGATGTTGGAAAATTTTAAGCAGTCCATGAATTTAAGCAAAAGCATGTATGAAAAAGCTGGTGTATCAAGTAATCAATTTGCTTCTATGGAAAATATGCTTAAAGTACTTACACCAGAATATGTTATGAGACTTATTCCTGCAGGAATAATAATTATTTCATTTATTTTGTCATATCTAAATTACATAATAACCAGAGCCATACTTATAAAATTAAAATATCAAGTTAATGGAATTAAACCCTTAAACCAATGGTATATGAATACTAGGCTGGGAACATTAGTGGGATTAATACTTGTTAGTGGAATTTTATTTGATAGAGAAAATATGGCTATTGGACAGTATATGATTACCTCTTCAGAAATTATATTACAACTTATATTCCTTATAGATGGATTGGCATTGTTAACATATTATTTAATGAAAAAATTTAGAATATCTAAAAAAATTGTTGCTATCATTATAGTATTTGCAGCTTTATCCAGTTTATCATTATTTTGTGTTTTGGCAGGTTTTATAGATATGATATTTGATTTTAGGAAACTTGACCCTTATAGAAAATCAAAAAAACAATAACTGGAGGCTTATATTAATGGATAATAAGTACAATTATTTTATAAATAGCAATAAGGTATATATGATAATAATTGCAGTGCTTATTTTAATGCTGATATTATATGGGCATATAAATATAGGTATTACAGCTACTTTTTTATATGTATTTCTTATAATTTATAATATAAAAAATACCAGATCTAGAAAGAACAGATGGAAGGAATTTATAGAGGATTTTTCATCTAAACTTGATGTAGCTACTAGAAGTACTCTTGTAAAGTTGCCATTTCCACTTGTTATAATAAAAATGACCGGTGATGTATTATGGTATAATCAGAATTTTTCACTTATATTAAAAGGTAAGGATATATTGGGGCAGAATATTAAAAATATAGCTGGAGATTTTAACATAAAACAAGCTGCAAATGGAAGAGAAAATATATTCAGATATATAAAGATTGAGGATAAACACTATGATATATATGCAAATATAGTGGAAACTTCTGAAGACTCTAAAGATAAGATTATGATATTATATTTTTATGATGTGACGAATTCATATAATATTATGTCTTCTATAGATGCGAATAAAAATACAATAATGCTGATAGAAGTAGATAATTTTGATGATGTTATAAAAACTATGGAGGAAGATGATAAGCCTCTTATAATAGCTGAAATAGAGAGAACTATAAATATATACGCTCAAAGTTTAAATTCCATGGTAAGGAAGTATGAATCAAATAAATATGTATTTTGTGTACAAAACAAATATATAGAACAAGAAATGGAAAAGAAATTTGAAATACTTGATGCTGTAAGAGAAATAAATATGGGAAATAAACTTTCGGTGACATTGAGCATAGGTGTTGGAAGAGGAGGAGAAAGTCCGCAAGAAAATGAAAAATATGCGGTATCAGCCAAAGAATTGGCACTAGGAAGAGGTGGAGATCAAGCAGTAGTAAAAACTCAAGATAAGTTATTGTTCTATGGCGGCAGGACCAAGGAAGTTGAAAAGAGGACCAAAGTAAAAGCAAGGGTGATAGCACAGGCACTTGTAGATATAATAAGGGACAGCAGTAATGTATTTATTATGGGTCATATTAATCCTGATATAGATTGCTTGGGCTCTTCAGCAGGTTTACATAGCGTAATAACTCAATTGAATAAGAAATGCTTTATAATACTGGATAATAGTAATGAGAGTATAAAACTCATACTGAATAAGATAAAAGAAGAGGAAGAATATGGGAATGCTTTTGTACACAGTAGGGATTGCGAAGATAATGTAAATGAAAACAGTCTTCTCATAATAGTAGATGTTTATAGTAAAGGATATGTTCAAAATATGGATTTGGTTAAAAAGTTCAATAGAATGGCCATAATTGATCATCATAGAAAACCTCCGGATTTTATTGAAAATTCTCTTCTGAATTATATTGAACCATATGCTTCTTCTACTTCTGAACTAATTACTGAAATGTTACCATATATGGTGGAAAAACCGAAAGTAAAAACTATAGAGGCAGAAGCTCTTCTTGCAGGAATATGTGTGGATACTAAAAATTTCTATTTTAAAACTGGAGTGAGAACTTTTGAAGCTGCCTCTTTTTTAAGAAGATTGGGAGCAGATACTATAAATGTAAAAAAATTTTTTTCTGACGATCTGGATACCTATTTAAAAAGAGCTGAAATTATAAAATCAGCAAAAATATATAATAACATTGCCATAGCAATATGTCCTGAAGAAATAGGAACTATATTGCTAATTGCCCAGGCAGCAGATGAACTGCTAAATATTACTGGTATTCAAGCCTCTTTTGTTTTTGTTAAAATAAAAGACGAGATATTTATTAGTGGAAGATCTTTAGGTGATATAAATGTACAGATTATACTTGAAGCTTTAGGGGGTGGTGGTCATATGACTATGGCAGGAGCAAAATTAGAAGCTGTAACTATAGATGAAGCACTGGAAAAATTAAAAACTGTTATAAAGAAATATGTCGAGGAGGATGAAAATTAAATGAAAGTTATATTACTAAAAAACGTGAAATCATTAGGGGAAAAAGGAGAGGTAGTAAAAACTTCAGATGGATATGCAAGAAATTATTTGATACCCAAAGGACTTGCTGAGGAAGCAAATGATGTAAATCTTCATATATGGAACAATAAAAAGGAGGCACAGAGAAAACAGAAGATTTCAGAAATAGAAGCGGCACAAAAACTTGCAGAAAATTTAAAGGGGAAAGAAATAAGACTGACAGTAAAATCGGGAGAAAATGGGAGATTGTTTGGTTCAATAACGGGTAAGGATATTTCGGATGAGCTTAAAAAGAAATTTAATATAAACGTAGATAAGAAAAAAATAGTGATTAATAATATAAGGCAACTTGGTGCCTATTTTGTAGAGATTAAATTGTACCCTGAAATATCTACTAAGATAAAAGTGGTTATTGAAGAAGAATAAGGAGGAAAATTTGTGAAACTGCAGTTTATGGACGGATTAAAAAAGGATATAAATAATTCTGTATCATTAGATACTCAAGTGAATGTACTGAATAATTTATTGAAAAAAATGATGGATAAGGGCACTATAAAATCCAGGATAGTAAAGTATAAACTTCAAAACTATGTAAATAGTAAAAATGTATTAGAGAGATTATATGCTCTAAATAAAATAGTAAGTGATGGAAAAGGTCTGGATATTGTACCAAATCAATCAGAAGCACAGAATGCGTTAGAGGATACTAATAATTGGATTGCAGAAATTTTGGCGGAAAGGTATGTTAGAAACAGTATTGAAAAAGAAGTGGAGAAAAATCTTATAGAACGTCAAGATAAATATATGGATGATATAAGGCTTAATATTATAAGGAAACAAAAAGGGTGCGAAAATGCAAAGACTTTAAAAAAGTATGCAAAGCTTGAAGTGATGGATTCCAAAATATTTGGGAAAAACATTCAGGAACTTTTGAGACCTGAAAGCTTTGAAGAAATTGTGGGTCAGGAAAGGGCCATAAAATCAATGATTTCGAAAATAGCATCGCCTTATCCGCAGCATATAATTTTATATGGGCCTCCAGGAGTAGGTAAAACTACAGCTGCCAGAATTGCCCTTGAAGAAGCTAAAAGGTTGAAATTTACTCCTTTTAGCAGTGATGCTAAGTTTGTAGAAGTAGATGGAAGTACTTTAAGATGGGATCCTAGAGAGATTACAAATCCTCTTCTAGGTTCTGTACATGATCCTATTTATCAGGGTACGAAAAGAGATCTAGCGGAAGTTGGTATACCAGAGCCTAAATTAGGGCTTGTTACTGAGGCTCATGGAGGAGTACTTTTTATTGATGAAATAGGCGAATTAGATGAAATGCTTCAGAACAAGCTTCTTAAAGTGTTAGAAGATAAGAGAGTTCAGTTTTCATCTTCATATTATGATCCAGATGATGAAAATATCCCCAAATATATAAAGTATTTGTTTGAAAAAGGAGCTCCAGCAGATTTTTTACTAATAGGTGCTACTACAAAAGCTCCTAGTGAAATAAATCCTGCATTGAGATCTAGGTGCACTGAAGTTTATTTTGAACCACTTTCTATAAAAGATATAAAAAGAATAGTGGAAAATGCAGCTGATAAGCTTCATATAGAAATAGAAGATGGTGTATCTGAGCTTATAAGCAAATATACCATTGAAGGAAGAAAGGCAGTCAATATATTAGCGGATGCCTATGGTTATGTACTCTATAATAGTGGAGCTGAGGGTATAAAGGATAAAGTTAATATCTCAGTAGATGACTTGCAAAAGGTTATATCCATAAGTAGACTTGTTTCTTTTGAAGAAATTATTCCAAGAAAGAAATATGAAGTAGGGCATATTTATGGATTAGGAGTGATGGGATATATAGGAGATACTATAGAAATAGAATCAGTGGTGTTTAAAGCTAAAGAGAATGGGAAGGGAATTGTAAGATTCAATGATACTGCAGGAAGTATGACAAAGGATTCGGTGTTTAATGCGGCTTCGGTTATAAGAAAGACTACTGATAAGGATATAAGGGATTATGATATACATGTGAATATAATAGGAGGTGGAAAGATTGACGGACCTTCAGCAGGGGCTGCTATTACGGTATGTATTATAAGTTCTCTATTAAATAAACCTTTAAGGCAGGATATAGCAGTAACAGGTGAAATATCTTTAAGAGGTAATATAAAGCCTGTAGGGGGTATCTTCGAAAAGATCTACGGTGCAAAAAGAAAGGGAATAAAAACTGTATTAATACCTGAAGAAAATTTAGGAGATGTATCTGATGATATCGAGGATATAAAGATAAGAACTATATCCAATATAGAAGAACTTATGGATATAATGTTTGAATAGATATCGTGGGTATTGTGAATCTAGATAAATTTACTTAATATTAAAATCTTAGGAGTGAGGTTCCCATGGATGTACCTTTTAAAAATATACCTCATAATATAGAGGCTGAACAAAGTGTAATTGGATCAATGCTTATTGATAAAACCGCCATAGTGGAGTCAATGCAGGTCTTAAAGGTTGAGGATTTTTATAAAGATGCCCATAAAGTTATATTTGATTCCATACTTGATCTATATAGAAAAGATATTGCTGTTGATATAATAACATTGACGGAAAATTTAAAATCAAAGTCCAAGCTTGATGCTGCCGGAGGAATAACTTATATAAGCGAGCTAAGCGGATCTATTGTATCCACAGCTAATTTGCAATCTTATATAAAAATTATCAAAGATAAATCTACCCTTAGAAAGCTTATTAAAGCTTCTACAAAAATAATAGAGGAGAGCTATAATAATCAAGATGATGTGGAAAAAACCATTGATATGGCTGAAAAATCTATATTTGATCTTTCCAACAATATGAAAACATCGGAGTTTGAGCCTATGAATGTGGTGCTTGAAAGAGGATTTTTGGAGATAGAAAGATTATTTAACAATAAGGGTGAAACTACAGGAATAGCTTCAGGATTTAGAGAACTAGATGCCAAAACTTCAGGATTTCAAAAAGGAGATATGGTTCTAGTAGCAGCAAGACCTTCCATGGGCAAAACGACTTTTGCACTTAATATAGCAGAATATGCAGCTTTGAGAGAAGGGAAAAAAGTAGCTGTATTTTCTCTTGAAATGTCAAAAGAACAGCTGGCGTATAAATTATTATGTTCTGAAGCCCATATAGATATGTTAAAACTCAGGACTGGAAATTTGGAAGATAAAGATTGGGAAAATATTGCTAGAGCTTCAGGGCCTTTGGCTGCTTCAAAAATTTTTATAGATGATACAGCTGGTATATCAATTATGGAAATGAGATCTAAATGCAGGAGATTGAAAATAGAGAAGGGTATAGATATCATAATTGTGGATTATCTTCAACTTATGAGAGGAGGAAGAAGTTCAGAGAATAGACAGCAGGAAGTGTCGGAAATATCAAGATCTATTAAAGCTCTTGCCAAGGAAATGCAGTGTCCTATTATTGCTATATCTCAGTTATCACGTGCCCCAGAAGCAAGAACAGATCATAGACCTATGCTTTCTGACTTGAGAGAATCTGGATCCATAGAACAGGATGCGGATATAGTTATGTTTTTATATAGAGATGAATACTATAATAAGGAAACAGAAGAGAAAAATATAGCAGAATGTATTATTGCGAAACAGAGAAATGGTCCTACGGGGACGGTAAAACTGGCATGGATGGGACAGTTCAGTAAATTTGGGAATCTTGACGTAATTCATCAAGAGTAAGTCAATATATCATTGTGAATTGTTAGTAAAGAATAATATTGTGAAATAAAATTAATTTATATTTGATTATAGTCAGGATTTGTATTAAAATAGTATTGTGTCTTTGCTCCTATAGCTCAGTAGGTAGAGCAACTNGTTAGTAAAGAATAATATTGTGAAATAAAATTAATTTATATTTGATTATAGTCAGGATTTGTATTAAAATAGTATTGTGTCTTTGCTCCTATAGCTCAGTAGGTAGAGCAACTGATTCGTAATCAGTAGGTCACAGGTTCGACTCCTGCTGGGAGCACCAAAGAATGATATATGAAGGATTTACAGGCATTTTAAAATATTGAAATGCGAAAATCACTCACTTGTTTACTATCTAAAATATGGTAAATGAGTGAGCGATTTTTTTTATGAGAAAAGAAAGAATTGAGTTAAATAAAATTAAGAAAAATAAAACATTTCAAAAAGGTTTTGAAGAATTTATTTTATATTGTAGAGCAAAAAATTTAAGAGAAACTACAATAAGGCATTATAAAAATATGATGCGTCACGTTATCTATAAATTTTTTAAACCATCAACACAAATCAACACAATTAATCCTGAAACTATTCAACAATTTATTTTATTTTTAAGAACTAAAACAAAAGAAAATGAAGTAAGTATAAAAACCAGTATTGTAACATTAAGGGCAATTCTATATTACTTTATGCGTCTGGATTATATGGAAACTTTTAAAATTCACACTATAAAAGTAGATAAAAAAGTAATAGAGACTTATACAGATGCAGAATTGCGAATATTACTGGAAAAGCCAAATATAAAAAAATGTACTTTTTTAGAGTATAGGAATTATGTAATAATAAATACTCTTATAGCTACAGGTTGTAGGGCTAGAACATTATGTAACATGAAAATAAAAGATTTAGATTTTGAAAATGAACTAATAACATATGAATGGACTAAAAACAGACGGCAGCAGGTTGTACCTATGAGCAATACTTTAAAAAGAGTATTGCTTGAATATCTGCAATATAGAGAAGGAAAGCCTGATGATTATGTATTTGTAAATGCATATGGTGGATTTTTAAATATTGATATCCTCTCTCACAATATAGAGAAATACAATAGAAAACGTGGTGTGATGACCACAGGAGTTCACAGGTTCAGGCATACATTCGCAAAGAAATGGATTTTAAATGGTGGTGATATATTCAAATTGCAAAAAATGTTAGGGCATTCCTCCATAAGTATGGTAAAAAACTATGTAGATATGTTCAATGATGATCTCCAACAAGATTTTAATACTTATAATCCACTGGAACAATTAAAGTCAAATAACAAAAATTTTATAAAAATGAAGAAAGGTGATTAAAAATGTTGGAATTTACGATACCAGACAGCAAAGAAAAAATTGAAAAGACAATTAAAGCCTTAGAATGGCAATTACAGCACGATACAAGCCAGAAAGATATAGATATTCATACTCAGGCATTAAAGTGCCTTAAATCGGCTCTGTGAGGTGATAGAAATGTTAAAAAACCAAGAGGAATACAAGTATTTACCGGAATTTTATCAAACTGCCTATATAAGTCCAGATAATATTGTTTTACAGGATATAGATATATTTGGTTCTAGAGTATCTATTTTTATTGTGGAACAGAAAGACAATATACGGATTATAAAAGCAGATGGAAACAAAGACAAGCCAATTAGTTGGAACAACATAAAAGATATGATTTTAGGTGAATCCCAGATTGAGCAGTTATTGCAATTACAAAAGAAATAACCACCCTTAACAGATGGCCATAATTGAATATCAATAATGTTCTTACAAAACTATTATTGATAATTTATATCTACTAACATAAATTTTATCAAAAAAATTAAAGTTTTGCAAGGTTTATTTCTTATACCCTTTTTTAAGGTATATATGTGAGTTGTGTAAGCACTAGAGCAACTATTAAATAATTCTTGGGGTTACATGGAGCCGTAAGCAATTAAAATTCATGGGGACAAGCGTATTTCTGCTATTATACTAATGCCCCTCAGTCGGGTATGTATGACCGTCTAATAAATTATACAGGGTGGTACACTCAATCGAAAGATGGCTTTATTGTAGTTCCTAATGGGTGAGTAGTTAGGATAGTCTATAATAAAACAATGGCAGTGTGACAAAGAAACTTCAACTCATTATACGGAGTTTATGTCAAATAGTTTGCTCAAAAATCCCAGGGCAAACTATATCCAAATTGCTTAACTATTGCCGGAGTTTATCACGATTAAATTAAAAAGTCAAGTATTTAATCTTTATAGAACCGATTTAAGGCATGGTAAAATTGAAGGTATATAATTATACCTTTTAGAAATAAACGGGGCTTAAATGACAAATTTGGGAAAATTGAAGTCCGGGAAGCATTGATTTTACTTGATTCTTAAAATCGGTTTTTCAGGGTATAAGGTAGAAACTCCAGAACTTAATTTTGGTTTATATAATCCATATAAAATTAATAAAAGAGAGTTATTAAGAGTAATCCATATAAAATTAATAAAAATAGTGAGATAAATTAGATAGATTGACTTATTTGAAGAAATATGCTATTATAGTAGTATATTAAATTTTAGGAGGTTGATTTTATATGGATTTTAAAAAATTGCAAGAGGAAATAAATGGGATGGCTGCGGAGGATCTTACAGAGGTGGCATACAAAAATTTTTACAGCATTGTAAACTTTTTAAATGAAATGGAGAAATTGAAAGGTGAAGAAGTAGAGGTAAGTTTTGATGGAGGTATAAGTAAACTATTTGGAATACCAGAATTAAATTTGGAAGTAAAAAACGATAAAATTTATTTTGGAAATAGGGATGAAGATGATAATCCTTGCGGATTTTCTATTGATTTAGATAATATCTGGGAGGTGGACAAAATCCCGGGTGGCGGATATAACATAGTAATGGATAACCAGGAAATTTCTATACTTTTTTAAAAGAATTTGAGGAATAGGACTAGGGGGGTTTTCCCCTTTAGTCTACCTAATCTAATAAAATTAATAATACCTCCTAATATATAAATCGCCAAGGTATCTCATATAAAATAAATAATATGAGATGCCTTGAAAGCAAAAGTGTGCTAAGGAAATATGGAATAAATATAATGCTCAAAAACAAAAAGAATATTATCATAAAAAACATAATTCTGTATAAATAAAGATAGGCTTTAAACCATTGGTATTACTAGGGTTAAGAGAATAATAGGTGAATCACTTTAAGGGATATGTAGAAGATTAATAGATGGTATAATGCTCATAAAAAGTAATAATTCTAACGGAATAGAAAATCGCTATAACCGTATGTATAATAGCATTTCAGTATAATATAATTTATTTACTTTAAGGGAAATAGACAAAAAAGAGGATGTTAAGAAAATAGAAATATGCTCTAAACCGTTGATATGACTAGGGGTAAGAGAATAATGGGTGAATCACTTTAAGGGATAATAGTAGTATAACAATTGATATCATTGGGATTGTGAGCAATTTGAGATATGAGTCTTTAAGGGGAAATAAATTCGGACGAAATAGAAATATGCTCTAAACCGTTGGTATAATAGCGATTAGCAAAATATAATTTATTTACTTTAAGGGTATACAAAAGAAATAAATCCGAAAAATAGAAATATGCTCTAAACCGTATGTATAATAGCGTTTAGAGGTATTGTAATTATTTTATTATATGGTATACAAAAATAAGGATGCGTTATAAGATAGAAATGTACTCTAAACCGTATGTATAATAGCGTTTAGAAGGATAATGAACAAATCACTTTAAGGGAAAGAGAGAATTGGAATAGGAAGAAAAATAGAAAAATGCTATAACCGTTGGTATCACTAGGGTAGCGAAGAATGATGTTTTTTTATTATATGAGTAATAAAAGTAAGTGATTAAGATGAGTTATCTAATAATAAAAGATAATTGATTCTAGTCACTTTTTTGTGATTAGTGTTATGTGTGCCGCATAACAATTTATTTTCCCTTTTCTATGTGTTTGGGAAAAAATAGTATAGTCATTATTTTGGTAACTTTTGCTAATATGTTCATGTCAGTTCAAATCTGACTTCTTCCAAGAAAACATTGAATAATTAGATGGATAACGGGAATTAATGCGTTATAAGTATTATGATAATTAGATTGTAATACTTTTATTTTGTAGACTAAGAGGTATTTATTTACCTCTTTTTTTTTATACCTAAAAAGTTGTAAATAAATTTAATAAAATTAATAAGCAGAGGTGAGAGAAGGTGCAAAAGGATGGAATTATAAAACAAATTAAGTACCTAAAAAATTATAAAGGAATTACTTATACATGGATTGCAAAACAAGTAGGATTAACAGGAACAGACATGAGTCATTTTATACATGGAAGGTATCTGAGTAAAAATAAAATAAATAAAATTGATGAATTTTTGGAGGGATATTTATATGAAATTAGATAAAGATAGTTATACAAAAGAAGAAGTAACAGAAATACTACAGGGTTATGATACTAAAATAAATGATTTTACAACTAAACTAAATGAAGCAAATACAAAGGTTGCTGATGCAGACAAGCAAAAAGAGAAGATAGACTCTCTTACAAAGTCAAATTTAACTAATAGTATTAAAGTTGAAATGCTTAAGAATGGACTTAGTGAGGATATGTTTGATCTTGTAGCAGATAGCAAGGACATAGATACTGCAAGTAAAAAAATTAATAAATTGATTGATATAAAAAAGAAAAATGATATTGATAATGGATATAAACCAACTGAACATAATACAGCACAGACAGAATATACCGAGGCACAGAAAAAAGGTGATGTAGGTGGTATGTTAAAAGCGAAAATGTCCAAGTTATTCAAATAAAATCAAAAATAAAATAAATAGATTATAAATTAGTAATAGATAAATATTCTATTACTTTTTTTATTAAATAAAACCAATAAAATAAATAAAAATATGAAAGGAAGTTTTTATATGATACAAACAAAAGATTTTTTATCAATGGAAAATATAGACCTTATGGCAGAATTGGGGGTTGCACAGCCACTTGATACTCCACTTACAACTCTTTTAATGGGTAGAGGACAGGTAGACAAGGAAACAGCACCACTGGTTTATTTTAGAGAAAAAACTCTTGATACTACAGAGGACATTTCACAAGTTGAAGGCAGCGAAACTACAGTATTCCAGAATTCTACAAGAGTACCAAAGTCAAATTTTTGTGAAATATTTAAAAAGGCGGTACAGGTATCTGGAACAGCACAGGCATCAAGTGTTACTGGTATAGCAGATATGTATAGTTCAGAAATGGCAGACAGATTGATCGAATTAAAAGTTAATTTAGAAGATAAATTAATAAATGGAATTAAAAATGATGGTTCTGCTACTCCATTTGTTAGACATATGGATGGTATTTATTCTTTTGTAGATGCAGGAAATAAAGTAACTAATACGGCATTAGCAGAAGAAGATTTCAAAGGCACTGTAAAGAAACTTTGGGATAATGGACTAGGTTCTAATGGTTATGTTGCATTATGTAATGCAGATTTAAAAGAAATAATAGACAGTTTTTACAATACACAATATAATTACAATGCACCACAGGGAGAGTTTGGACTTGTGGCAAACGGTATCAATACAAATTTTGGCCATGTTTCTTTAATATTGGATAGGCATATACCAGAAGGATCGTTAATTGTGTTTGATCCTTCATATATACGCCTTGGCTTTTTACGTACCCCATTCTCCGAGATACTGGCCAAAACAGGCGATTCAGTGAAAGGACAGGTAATTGCCGAAGCAACATTGAAAGTACTTAATTCAAAAGCATTGGCAACATTTACAATAAGTGCATAGTACATAAAAATGTGGTCATTTTAGCCACAATTCAAAGGGTACATATTTTGTGTACCCTTTAATATATAAAATAAATAAAAGGATGATACCATGAAAAGAAAATTGACACCGCAGAAAAAATTTGAGAATAAATTACAGAAATTTCTGAGGGAAAGTGAAGAAAGATTAGAAGAAGCAGGACATAAAAAGCATACAAAAATAGAAATGATGGAATTGAAAGCAAAAAATAATAATGCTAGAAAATTAAAAAATAAGCATAAAAATTATTAAAGAAGTTAGTTTATATGTACCTTTGAAGGTACTTTTTTTATTTTATTTTTCAGAGAAAAGGGGAAAAAATTATGAAGTTCATTAAAAACAAATTTTTACAGGAAGGAAGGTGGAAGTGTATAGGTTGTAAAAATCTGACACAAAGGACAGGAGGGTAGGCAAATGTATTAAAGTTTTATCTTAAATATAGTCGTTTTTTAGTTAAATACATATGATTTGTTTCTTTACAAGCACAGCACGAATTAATTGAACGAAAAAATAAAGGGGGAATTACCCGAATGGGTTTATACAAAGGGTGAATATAATTTATGTTTGTCAGATGATTTGGATAGTTTATGGAGTTGCTATTATCTAACGAAATATAGGGGATGGCCGATAAAGTATTTCTATAACTTCTATAGTATTTATAAAGAAGCAGGTACAACAGTAGAAAAGAATTGTATTGCTATTGATATGGATATCTGTAATGGTAAATGCTTATCTAATCACGTCACAGACAATAAAAATCCAGATTGCATTAATTTAAATAGGTATTGTAATGTTAGTAGATGGAACTATACAAGAAAATACGCAGGTTCTACCTTATTAATGGTCATGAGTATATTAGACATAGATATAAATAGTTTCACAGATGAGCAGAAAGCGATCTTGCTTTGTGTGGATTCTACATATTTGCATTACAAGTTTGATAAGAAACTTGCATCTTATTATATCGGGGAAATATTCCAGTATCCTGAACTTATATATATATTAGAGCAGCACGATCAAGAATACTTTATAGACCTGCAAATTAAATATAATCTAAAAGGTAAGATTTATATGGATGACTGGAATCTTATATCTACAGATATTAAACTCAAGGAATTGTCACAATTATTTGATATTGATTTAGATATCCCTCAGAGGGACTACGAAAAAATAGGTAAATTTGAAATACATACTGGTGTCCCACAGCAGGACACTAAAATATTTAGTCTTGCATGGAGTTATAAGAACAGTGCAATTTATAGTACATATTAAAAGTAAAGTTTTAATTAAATTATTTGATAAGGAGATGTTTATATGGAAAAGAAATTTTTTGGTTGCTACAGATCACCATCACATGATGGAGAATTAAAGTGGTCACAGATTTGTAAAGATGAAAATATCAATACATACATAAGCAAGAAGAAAAACATAATACATAGATTAATAAATAAAATATTTAAGTAGAAAATTATCAAGGGGTACTAAATTTTGTATCCCTTGATTTTATACAGGAGGTAAATAAAATGGAAAATAAAGTAACTTATAATATTAATAAATTTACACTTGCAAGTGGACTTTCGTACCTTGGATATCATTACGATAAGATTTTAGATGAAAGAGGTAGACAAACATTTGTATTTGAAAAGACCCCCGAGTTTGAATTGGCCTTGAAGCATCTGATAGAACTAAAAAAGTTATATGGTAATGTTTGGGGGAATAGTTGTATTGATAATAAATAATATAAAAGTTGGACAAGTAATTAAAAATTATAAGGAGTTTTGTACACTTATGAATGAAAAGATTAAAACTGGTACAAGCAAACAAGCACAATTAAAAGAATGGAGTAGATATGTGAAATGGCATAAACAGGGGAATAAATTTATTATAGATGAAATTTACAATATACCTTTACCAAAGCCAATACATAAGGGTAACAATAGCAAATACATAGATGAAATACAGGATATATTGATTTATTACATACACTTTAAATTGCATAACGTAAATAAAGGTGGTAATAAAGTAGGATTGTCTATTAGTGAATTAATTAATATACTTGGACTTGCAAATAATACATATTCTATAGGCACATACAAAAAGAAAGAATTGAGTGATGTTTTGAAAATTGAGATGCCGGCAATATATAATTTTTATTCTTCTACTAGAGCAGAATTTAAAGGAATAATTGAGAGGGCATTGAATAGCATGGAAAAACGTTGTATTTTGCTACCTAATAAACAATATGTAGTTGTTAATATTACCAGAGATAAGCATAAAAAAGAAATTATTAATAGAAGATGCGCAACAAATGAGGAAACAGAATGGATTCTACAAGCAGAAAGGGATACCCTTAATTATTATGGCGTGCAGACTAAAAAAGATATATTTTGTTTGGGTGAAAGAATGTATAAAAAATTTAGGGAATTAGTTTACAAAGAATTACCTTTTGATTGGTATTACCAGGCATATTATTTAATTTGTAACAGAAAAGCAATCAACCAAAGGTATGATGAGATAAAATCAAAGAAAGCACAATTAAATAATAAAATAATAGACAGATTAGAAGAATTATTCAAGATAATTGATAAAAATAGCAATGAGCAGAATTTAATTAATAAATTAATTGATTTTAAAGGGTATGATCTTCATACAGATGATTTAGTAGTAGCAAAGTATGAGAAGGATCACAGTAACTATTATAATAAATTGCAAAAGCAAGATAAAAAAATCAATGAGGAAAATTATAAGAAAGACCAGATTAAAGATACATATGAAAACAAAGATATTGTAGATATCCCTGAACTAATGGAATACAAATATAAAATTAAAAAACATAATGAACATGAGGAATACTGGAGTTATCTTTTAAATGAAATTGATACATATGATATTTAGAGATTAAAAACTTGTCTATTTAAAACCTTATTAAATAGTTCCTTTAATATAGTTTTGAATAGACAACTTTTTTATGTTAATGAGTAAATAAATAATCCCCACCAAAAGGGGGTTATTTTATTTACGGGCTTTTATATATCAATACCATAGTCTTACCAGACAGGTGTCTTGACAGACAGTCAAATTGCTTCTATCGGCACAATCGCTATGCTTATGTGCCGACCTTGGCGTTCCCCCTTAGTGTGTAATTCAATAATGATAAGGAGATTTTAATATATGGCAAAAATTAATAAAAATAAAATAGATTTAGATACAACTTTAGTTTTAATAAATGTAATGTTGAAAGGATTCAGGCAGGAATTAGATATTTGGACAACTGCAACAGAATCAACAGAATTTGTAGATTGGTTGAATAATAATCCTGCATTAAATAGTTATAAGGTAGAGGACAAAGAGAAGTTCACAAATAAGTATTTCATTTTTAATGATTATAAGAAGAAGAAAACTGTTTGCATTGACAAGGATCAAATAAAATATTTTAATATTCCATTCTATGAAGATACCGGGAATAATGAAATTGAATTTAAATACTTGTATTTGAGATAAGTCCAAGTTTGGCCGTATCTAATTTTAATAGTTGCAAAAGTGGAATTTTCCACGCTTGTCAATCACTCAAAGTGATCCAGATAGTGATCCCATTCCATGGGGTGAGCAGATTAATAATAACCAGTCAAAGTTTCGATTGGTTGATAGTGACGCAGAGATCATCACGTTTATATTGCTATCATTTTGAGTAATAACGGGGCAATATATAGATTTTTATTTTGAATAGATTATTCATACCTCTAATGGCTTAAACATGGATTAAAAAGGCTCTATGAACGATGAATTTTATGGAAGGAGAGATTATTATGCAAAAAAGTGAATTTAAAATACAATTAGATAAATTAAGACGACAATCCAGAAAAAAATGGATTTATTTTTGTTGGAAAAATAAAGTGAATAATATTAGTACAAAATTCTCAGAGATGACTGAAGAGGATATATTAGAAAAATATCCGAAACTAATATATCCTTTAACACTTAAAATATATAAAACTAGATGGGAACAAACAGAGGAATATCAGAATCTTTATAGATTGCTCATGCAAATTAGAAGCCAACAGGATTTATATAAAATATATGAAGTTGTAAAAGATAAAGCATTAAAGGGGGATGATAAGGCAATTAAAACCTTTTTATTGCTTAAAAAAGAGATATGGAAAAGTCCTATAGAAAAATCAGGTATCTCTCCAGAGGATAGCCAAGAAGAAAACAAAGATGATTTGGACATATCAGAGGATTAAAAGGGGGGTTAACATATATATGGCTATTATTACATATAAGCAGAAATTAGATAAAATTAATAATGATCCTGTGCTTTGGCTAAAGAATTTTGTTAAGATAGTGGATAACCATTCTCAATTAATTCCTTTTAAACTAAATGAGCAGCAAAAACAAATTGTAAAAGAAATATATGACAATAATATTAAATTCTCAATTATTGGTAAGGGTAGGCAATTAGGTATAACTACTTTAAGTTTAGGATTAATATTGTATACTGCTATTACAAAACCTAATTCTAATTGTATTGTGCTTAGTTATTCGGGTGATTCAGTGTCAGAAGTATATACAAAATTACAAAAGATGTACCAGAGTATACCAGAAAAGTATACTTCTAAATCACGCAAATTCAATAGGCATGAGTTATTATTGGATAATGGCAGCAGAATAACAAATTCTACTGTTGGAACTAAAGAACTAGGAAGGGGAGCAACATATAATTTTATACATTGTACGGAGTTTGCATACTGGCAGAATGAGCAGGATACAAAGGGATTATTAGCATTAGAACAGGCACTAGCTAAGGATAAAGATTCACATATTATAATTGAATCCACAGCACATGGAGTAAGTAACAATTATTATAAACTATTTACCAATGCTTATAAAGATCATAGCAGATACAAAGCATTTTTCTTCCCTTGGTATGCCGATAAAAAGCAATTTTATGATGAATACAAGGAAGCCGAGGCATGGACACAATCATGGAATCATGGCAGGAGATTGGAGAGTAAGGATCTTACTCCACTTGAGCAGGAATTAAAGAATGAAGGTGCTAGTTTACTCCAAATAATGTGGAGAGAATGGAAGTTATTAGATATACCAGAAAAACAATTCAAGCAAGAATTCCCTTCTACACCTGAAGAAATGTTCCAGAGTGAGGATACTGGTGTATTTGATGCAAATACAATTGTAGAGAGGTATAATTATATACCTAAAATATTAAATATCAAGAATATAAAGCCATTACCTAATAGTTTGAGTATTTATTATGGTAATGGCTTAAATATTTATAAGGATATAAAGAAAAATGAGAGATATTTCGGGGGAATAGATACATCAGCAGGATTAAAACAAGATGCTAGTAGTATATGTGTACTGGATAGTTCAGGGGAGCAGGTGGCAACATTTAACAGAAATGATGTACCAGTATATAAATTTGCTCAAATTTGTTATGATTTAGGCTATTACTTTAATTATGCATTGTTGTTGCCAGAAAGAAATACATATGGATTAGATTTAATTACTAGATTAAGGAAAGAAATGGGATATATTAATGTACTCAGAAATAAGCATTTCGATAAGATAACAGGCAAAAGCAAGTATGATTATGGCTGGTATACGGACAATGTAAGTAAAAGTAAATTGGTCATGGACTTAAAAGAGGTTTTTGAAATGGGCATGATATTGGTCAATGATAGAGACACATTGGATCAGATGCGTATATTTCAGGAACATAACGGATCATTTGGAAATGCTAAAGGATCGGAAAATCACGATGATTTAGTGGATGCCTTGAGTTTAGCAGTACAAGCATTGAAAAGTGGGAAAAGTTATGTATAAATAAGCGTAAGTTTACGCCGATTTAGGGAAATCCGTTCGGACTCTCAGGCGGAAGAGAATTCAAAGTTGGATTATCATATTTGCTAAGGCGAAAAAAATCGCTCTAACAAGAAACAGATACAAGCCATTCCCAAAGTTGTGAAATGTAAAATAAATATGTAATGTCCTTTTAGAACTTTACATAATGTAAATTCCTTCAGGGATATTACAAAAGAAAGGAAGTTTAAAAATGAATTTAGAAGAATATATAAATTTGTATTATAATGGGAAACCAACGTGGTTTCAAGATGAATGTAATAAATACATACATCAAGACAGGATAATGAATATATTAAATATACAGGAATATTTAGATGGCAGCCATGCAATATTAAACAGAGCAGATACGGTTTACAATGGTAGGACTTTTAAAACTACTAAAATATGCTTGCAGTATGCTAAACCATTATTGGCGTTCCAGAAGAGTTTTTTGCTGAAAAATCCGATTACATTGACCTGTGAGGATACAAATACATTAAATCAAATCAATGATGTATACAAGCAGGGAAGATTTAACAATACAGATAGTAAAATACTTGACAAGATGAATAAATATGGTATGGTTTCAGAGTATTTATTCATTGATGATAATGATATAATTAAAAGTAAATTGATAAGGCCAGAGGATAGTTATCCTGTATTCACCGATACGGGGGATTACGTATGCTTTATAGAGCATTACACGATACAAGCCAGTAGTATAAGTTATTACAATGTGTTTTATACAGATAGAGTGGAACAGTGGGACAATCAGGGCGGTAATGGCTTATATTTAAAGAATACATATAAAAATTTGAGTGGTTTGCCAGTGCTATATATTAAAAGAGAAAATGAAGAGGATATAACACAGGGCAGAAGTGATTTAGAAGACTATGTCAATATCATTGATAAGATGGAAGATTTGCTTAGTAAATACCATGATTCATTTTATAAATTCCTTAATCCGATCCCAGTCGTGACAGGGACTAAATTGAATATAGATAAAGATGGTAATGGTGCTATAGATAAGAAGGTTGTAGGGAATGTTATGCAATTAGATAATGATTCATCATTTGATTTGGTATTGAGTAAGATGGATATAAATTCATTAAAGGAACTATATAAGATATTAATGAATAGTCTACTTGATATATCGATGACACCGTCTATTGCAATGAATGGTAGTAGCAACCCTGCTAATCTGGCAGAGGAATCAATACGAATGATGTATACATTACCAGTATTAAAGGGTAGTATGTCTGCTGAATACTTGAAGCAAGGTTATTATAGTAGGTGGGAACAGATAGAGAAGTTATTACAGTATAAAGGTATTAATGTAAATGGTTTGGTTGATTGTACCTTTAACATGAGTATACCATCAAATGAAACAGAATTAGTAAATAATATTGTGAACTTATATAATAATAAATTAATGAGTATTGATAGTGCAATAGAACACAGTCCTTATGTGAACGACATAGAGACAGAGATCAAGGCAATACAGACAGGGCAAGAGGTAAGCAAGGAGGATAACCAAGGTACTACTGTAAATAAAGGTACTACTACAGAAAAAGGAACTACTTCAGAAGATAAAGAGAATAATATATAAACAATTAATATTAAGTAATAATTATTACTTAATCAGAAATGAATTAGATATATAGAAGTTATTGAAACTATGTTATGTAGTATTAAATACCATTTATGTTTTATTTGTTATGGCAATTTCAAAAAAAATTTTAAAGAAATTCAAAAATTTTAAAAATTAATACTAAAAAATAATAATTATTAATTAAGATAACCATATAGACCAACAAAGCAGGGAGAATATACATAAATATTCAATGCTATTGTATAATATACATTGTTAATAAGCGGGTATAAATATCATATTAAATGTAATGAATGGTAATAATTAGGTAAAATAATTGGTAATTCTGGCTATTCTCAATTAAATTATTTATATAACTAAAGTGTGAAGTTGGAGAAAATACAGTGATATCAAGGGCTACGAGGATATTTTAATAGTAGTATGAACTTCGTAAAAAGAATATTTAGCGAAGTTAGCATATCAGTTGAAATACATTATCATTTGTGTAAATTAGAATAAATGTATAAAAATTAAGTAAGGTACTACTTAAAATTTTGGTTTTATTTAAAATTTGGTTCCCCCTTTCCTTTAAAATAGGGCTTTAGTAGACTACTTTTTTCACACACCAAAAAATTCATGTAATTCAGGGCAATAAACTCCATATAACCAATATAAAAGCAATTAAATTCAGGGGTATATAATTATACTTTTTAATATTTTAATAGCCTTAAAAGTCAGATTTGACGATATATGTTTCTTGAAATGCAGTAAAATCAATACTTTTATTTTTAAAAAATTAGTATATCAGGAGGATATTACTATAATTTTGTAGAATATTATGACTATATGAATAAAGTATGAACAATTTAATATAGATATGGGGGAGCATTATGAAAAAGAAAATACCTGTAATTATTTGTTGCCTTATTGTTAGTATTTTTATGGTGGGATGTGGAAGTAGCAGTGATGAAAACAAGCCCTTTAGCCAATTGACTTTAGATGAACAGAAGGGCTATTTGTGGAGTATGTCCGAAGATGCTGTAAAAAATAACTTAAAATCACCTTCAACAGCAAAATTCCCATTTTCATATGATGAGGCAGAATTTAAGGCTTTAGGTAACAATGAGTTTGAAATTTCAAGTTATGTAGATGCAGAAAATAGTTTTGGAGGAACAATAAGAAATAATTTTACGGTCACGATTAAAGTTAATGATAAATATGATGAAGGACATCAAGGCTATGGCGGTCATATAGAAGATGTACAGATAAATTAAGAGATAATTAATAAATTGTTTAGTTATTATATCGAAAGAGGGCTATTTAATGGGTAATGAATATTCAAGATTAAAAGAGTTACAAGACATATGCAAAAACAAAATGAATCAAGTTAATGATTTATATAATGATGTAGCAAATCCTATATTAAAAAAAGACATAAAATTGCTTATTGAAAAACATAATGGTATTAAATTAATAAAACCTAATTATTATAAATCAAGTTCTTTTGAGTACAGAATAAATAAAAATAATTTGGAGGTAATTGATAATAGAAATGAAAGTTTTTTATGGAGATTTGAAGTCATATTAAATGTTAAATTAAGATTGGGAGATGCTTTTAGTATAGACAAGAAACCATATTCAGTAAATTATATACATCAAGTTGATAATGAAAATATTTTATCCAATGTTGAAAAAGTAATAAAAGAATTTGAAGATTCAATTCAATTTCTAAAAGAAAATAGAGATTTTAAAGAGTACAAATATTACTATGAGTGTGAGCATGAAAATGTAAAATGCTCAGATATATTTGAGGTATATAATACAATTATAAATAGGGAATAATAGCATTTAGCATCCGTCAACTCATGGGTGCTTTTATTATATAAAGGAAGGAAGTAATACAATGACAAATTTAGATAGATTGAAAATGGAAATAGAAGGGATTGCTCTAGAGGATGATAAATTATCTGTGTATCTGGAGGAAAATAATCTTACTGCAACTGAGGAATATACTCCAACAAGTAATATAAATAAGAAAAATATATATAGGGCTGCATTAGCTATTTTGGAGAGTATAGCCAATAATCCAATCTATATGAGAAATATTAAAAACGATGATATGACTATTAGTCAATTTAGTAAGAATATAAATGATCGTATAGATGCCCTGGACAGAAAGATCCGTCTTATGAGTTCGGACGATTCAGATGATAATACTGGAGCAAGTTTTATATATATGTTTACGGACTAAAGAGGTGATAATATAATGGTAAATAATTATTTTAATATTGGTGATGCTTATAATATTGTAGGGAATACATTCGGGGAGGAATTTACAATATCTACAGATCCAGCAGATTTACATATTGGCCTATTCCACAAAATTGACGATAAAAACAAGGGAACAGATACAATGTATTTACTTACAGATACATATTTGAAGCAGGGTAATATAATCGAATACAAGAATATGAATTATCTGGTAGTTACTCGAAATGAAGAGAATAACCAGGGTACATATAATAAATACATAATTAGAAAATGCCCTTATAGTATCAATTTTAGTATTAATACAAGTATGAATACAGTAGTTGGATATATAGAAACAAAAACTATAGATGTAACTACTGGACAAACAATTATTTTGCCTACAGGTACTATAATTGTAACAATGCCTTTAAATTTTATTACAAATCAGATAAAAGTGAATGATAGATTTATTAAAATGAAAAGTGCCTGGAAGGTTACTGGGTTGGACTTGAGTCTGGAGGGACTTTTAAAGATCACAGCAGACATAGACACCGTTCAATCTGGTGACGATCTAATAAATGAGATACCAGCAGGAAGTTATTTTTATAATTATGTGATGACAGTTTCTCCAGAAAGTATTACTATAGATGCAGGGACAACGCAACAAATAACAACCACAATAACGAATTCGGGGACAACCGTAGAAAATCCTAATCTTACATATACATCCGATAATACAGATATAGCAACAATTGATAATACTGGACTTGTTTCGGCCATTGCTGAGGGTAATTGTAATATAACAGTTAGTTTTGTTGGTGCAGATGGTAACACATATACAAAAACAATACCAACGGTAATAAATGCTGTGGTTGCTAAAACAGTAAGATTTTTTAATGGTACTAGTGAGATTACTACACAGCCATATAAATTATTAAATGCTGATACTGTAACAATAACTGCATATGCTTATAATGGAGATATGCAAACAGCAGATATATTTACTTTTGCAGTAACTTCACAAAATGGTGGAGATAGTTCTTATTATAAATTAACTGTAGTGGATGGAAATAAGTTTAATTTAGAAAATATTAAAGGTGATGGCGGGGAGTACGTAACCATCACAGCAACGGGAGCAGACGGAGTTACAACCGCAGATATTAAGATAAGATTGGCCGGCGAATGGTAAAAAAGGCCTTGACAAAATAATCCTGAAGAGGTAAGTTTAAATCAATTAGATAGTAGACAAGAGTGTGATCTATATGAATTATATAGATTATGCTTATATTGTAAGATAATAGTGACTAAGAAGATTCGTAATCAGTAGGTCACAGGTTCGACTCCTGCTGGGAGCACCAGTTAAATCAACGGTTTTGTCCCATCTATTTACTATAGTAAAATTTAGTAAATGGCTGGGGCTTTTTTATGTGTATAGAAATGAATAATAAAATAAGTTCTTAAAAATTAAGAAAGGGTATATAGCTATTTGTTAATAATATCATAAAAGACTTCACACTCTTGACTCTCTACTCAAATATAAAAAAATATAACTGAAAATCAAAATTCCCAGTTATATAAAACTAAATCAAATCTATTTTACATAAATCTGTCTATATTCTCCATTTATCCCCCAAGTCCTATTCCTCAATTCTTGTAATTGCTTTTGCTAAGGATTTTTTATGGTCCAAATTACCTTGTCTAGCTATCATTATTCTCTGTGCCTGAGGTGAACCTGCCCCG